>CAXBKC010000297.1:0-5582 GCA_963975615.1 uncultured Oleiphilus sp. | reverse complement strand
TGGTTTCTGCAGCGATTGTTCCAGCGACATGCGTTCCATGCCAAGAGCTAGAAGAGATATCATCGCCTGGATCTTCTGGGTTGTCATCAATGTCGGAATTTGGATCTGAATCACCTGAATCATTATCAGAGGCATTTTCAGGGTCTGATATAAAGTCATAGCCATCAACAAGCTTATTGATAAGATCAGGGTGACTGGAATAAATGCCAGAATCGATGACCGCAACAATGACATCGCCAGATTCGGGGGTGCCGGTAGTAATATCCCATGCTTCTGGCAAGTTCATCGCTTCATAGTGCCATTGCTTGTTATATAAAGTGTCGGAAGGGATTTGAAGAGGGTAGCGTCGATAGTTTAGTGAAGCAGATGTGACATTAGCTTGTGCCTGAAGGGATTTCAGTTTCTGAATAGTCATGAGCTTCTCATAACTCATATAGTTTAGGCTAGCTAACTCTGTGCTATTACTGCGCTTGGTTCTATTAGAAACAGATGCTCTGATATCTGAGAATCTTGCTAATGTTGGTCTTTTCTTTCCAGCGTGCGTCGTGCGCATATTAGAGGAAGAGCTGTTATGTGAGGCGATAGAAGGTTGATCAGAAAAGGTCACAATTAATTCATTTGGAACGAAATCTAAGGCCGGTTTTTGTGATGAATTTGATTTTTTTTGAGCTAGGTTTTGATTGCTGACTCCAGGTGAGAGCTTCAAGACGTATTTGGAAGCACCTTCGTTTGCTTGTACGGCAATAAAGTAGCTACCACTGTTGGGGACGGTAATGGTGTCAATTTCGCTTAACTTATTCGAGTATTCGACAATATTATAATTTTCATCAAATAAAAATAAATCTAAGTCTCCTGATATGGGTGCTTTCAGGCTGGCGTATAAAGAACTAACGGTTAAGAGTTGAATTATTTGGCCTTCTACTACCTCAGTTTTAAAATAATCATATTCATCTGCTGAAGTGTAAAATCTGCCACTTTTGAGCTTGCTTTGGCTATTATCTGTATCGTTTTCTACGAGTTCTTGGATTGCTAATTTGGTAACAAAGCCCTGAACTGTCGTGATATTGTCAATGTTCTGCGCAAGTGTGAACTTTGAATTATCTTCATATGCGCTACTTCTATCATTCAAGTCAGAATCAGTTGCTAGATTATTTGCAAAGGTAATGATGCCATTTATGGTGCTGCGTGCTTCTGGGTCAGTAGAATCAGTTTTTGTATCACTACTGCCACTACATGCTGTGATAGATAGAGCACATATTATAAATAAAAAACGCATTAGCTGAGTTTGCATTGGTTTAACCTTTAATAAAGTAATCAGCATAGTTATACGTCTGAATGTGTGGTCTATTTGAGAGACGTAACTATTGAATTTTCATGGTAATAGATGTTGTCTACGATATAGGTGGAGGCGAGTTTCGGCAATGATCTAAGCTTTAAAATGGTAACGTGTTAGCGAAAATTAGCCTTAAATCTCATATTTGTCTTTATATTAGAATGAGTGATCGGCATTAAGTCTAACCAAATGGTCATAATCTCTCTATTGAGGGCTTGAATCACCGAGGCTATAGTTAGGCATTATTTTAAGAAAACTAAGTTTTAGATTCACAAAATTCAAAGGTATTTCCATGATAAAAAAGATGAGTAAGGTATTTGCAGTTATTAGTGTGTCGCTAATGCTATTAAGCACGCAAGGTTTTACAGCAGAAGTTTGGCAAGAAGGCACACACTATAAAACTTTGCCTTTTCCTATTAAAACCGAAGACCCAACAAAGTTAGAAGTCTTAGAGATATTCTGGTACGGCTGTCCGCATTGCTATGACTTCAATAATAACTATTTAAAGCGCTGGGAAAAATCTTTGCCTGAGGATGTAAGCTTCACCTTAATGCCTGCAACCTTTAAAGGTTGGACTGAGCACGCAAAAATTTTCTATGCAGCGAAGATCTTGGGCATACAAGAAGAAATGCATCAAGAATTGTTTGATACCATTCAGTCAAACCAGCAAAAACATAAAACGGTTGAGAGCCTTAAGCCTTTATTTATAAAGCGTGGTGTCGATTCTGCCGCATTTGATCAATTGTTTGAAACAGGTGGCTTCAGAAAGGTCTCGCAAATTGATCTGGCAGTTGCTCAGGCAGATAAAACGATGAGTACAGTCAAAATAACAGGAGTGCCTGCGCTGATAGTAAATGGGAAATATAAGGTGGGTGTTCGTGAAGCCGGTGGTCTAGGTAATATGTTGAAAATAACAGACTTTTTGCTAGAAAAAGAGCGGAAATTAATGGCTAAATAGTTTATCGATATTAAACTATAAGCGATTCAAAACAGGGCAATATAAGCCCTGTTTTTTTATCTGTCTAATTTAAGCAGACAGATTCAACTATACTCAATACCCAAACATTATATTTAAGCCAAATATGTATCATAAAATTAAACGTCATGTAACTCAGCTAGTCTCGCCATTGAGTGTAGGTTCGAAACAGTCACATCCTGATGACTTGATAGATACACCATTTTTAGATGCTGCTCCTAGTGTTCGCTTATTAACATTCAATATACAGGTAGGTATTTCTACATCTTCTTATCGACATTACCTGACCAAAAGCTGGCAGCATATTCTTCCGCATCGCCGTAGACAGGAAAATCTAGATAAAATAGCTGCTTTTCTGTGTGATTACGACATGGTTGCTTTGCAGGAGGTAGATGGCGGCAGCCTTAGAAGCGGATTTATTAATCAAGTCGAATATTTAGCAGCTGAAGGTAGTTTCCCTTTCTGGTATCAGCAGCTTAACCGGAATTTTGGACCCGTTGCTAAGCATAGCAACGGCTTGTTAAGTCGCTATCGACCCTTTCAAATTGATGAGTATAGGCTTCCTGGTTTAATACCGGGTAGGGGCGTCATATTGGCTCAATATGGGAAAAGAGAAGACCCCTTAGTGTTGGTAATTATGCATCTATCATTAAGCGATAGTGCGCAAAAGCAGCAGCTTAACTTTGTGAATGACTTGATAAGTGGTTTTAATCATGTGGTGTTGATGGGAGATATGAATACTCATTCAGAGAAAATTCTACATAACTCGCCATTACAAGATGCAGGCTTAGTGGCCTTGCCTGGTGTTTCGCATACATTTCCCAGTTGGCGCCCTGAAAAAGCGCTAGACCATATTTTAATTAGTCGAGGCTTGTTAGTGAAGCGAGCTGAAGTGGTGACCTTTCCTGTTTCTGATCATTTGCCAATAGCGCTAGAATTCACCTTGCCAGAAGGCTATTACAATACCTAGGTGTGATAGGGCTTCAAATAATAAAAAACCCGACAAGAGTCGGGTTTTTTATGGAAGCAAATTATAAGTAATAAATTACTTAATTTTTGCTTCTTTATACATTACATGCTTACGAATAGTTGGATCAAATTTCTTGATTTCCATCTTTTCTGGCATGTTACGCTTGTTTTTGTCAGTCGTATAAAAATGACCAGTACCAGCGCTAGAAACTAAACGAATTAAATCACGCATCTCAAATGCTCCTTAAACTTTTTCGCCGCGAGAGCGGAGTTCAGTAAGGACAATATCAATGCCCTTCTTATCAATAATACGCATACCTTTGGTAGATACACGAAGTTTTACGAAACGGTTCTCAGCTTCTACCCAAAAACGGTGAGACTGAAGATTTGGCAAAAAACGACGACGAGTGCGGTTTTTTGCGTGCGAAACGTTGTTGCCCACTTGTGGGCGCTTGCCTGTAACTTGACATACTCTAGACATTGTAACCTTGCCTCCAACTTCTAAACGACCTTTGAAGGCACGTTAGAATAAATTCAAATCGCCGGACTTTTAATCGTCCTTACTAAAGAGCCCGCCTTTATACCAGAAAGTTTTTTTAATCGCAAAGAGAATTTATAAAAAAGTAGTTTTCCTTGTATTAAAAAAGAGACATTTAAGTCGCTCTATCTGTATGATTTTGAACAAAGCACAGTGAATATTCAACAGGTATCGTAAATTAGGGATGTATGTATGAAGCTGGGTGTAGATTTAGGTGGTACAAAAATCGAAGCCATTGTTCTCGATGAGCAAGGCCTATCAGTGTGGCGCAAAAGAATCGCGACACCTCAAGGCGATTATGAAGGCACCCTGGCTGCAATTAAAAACGTAATTGATCAAGCAAGGTCGGCATTCGCTATAGATCTTAAACACCCCGTTGGGGTAGGCACACCGGGGGCCCTTTTTTTTGATAAAAACCAAGCCTGTTATGTGTTAAAAAATTCAAACTCAACTGCACTTAACAAACGGCCTTTTTTAGAGGATCTACAAAAACTCTTAGCCTGTAATGTTTATTTAGAAAATGATGCGAACTGCTTTGCTTTAGCTGAGGCACTTTCAGGTCAGGGAGTGGAGCTCAAGAATACGCCAGAATCTGTTTTCGGAGTAATTCTAGGTACTGGTGTGGGTGGTGGTGTTATCGTTAAGCAGCGCTTGCTCAGCGGTCATCATCATATTGCGGGAGAGTGGGGCCACAATACCCTGCCCACTCCTGCGTTCTTGGCTTTGTCAGAGCTCGAAAGAAATAGACCTTGTTATTGTGGCCGCTTAGATTGTATTGAAACTTACTTATCAGGGCCGGGCTTGCAAAAGAGTTATAAATTACGCTTTAACAGGACAAGTGATTCTAAAAAAATTATAGATGATATGCGTGAAGGTGACGCACAGGCCTGCTCTATTTGGGATAGCTATCTTGAACAGTTAGCCGCTTCTTTGGCACAAGTGGTGAATATAGTCGACCCAGATTTAATTGTCTTGGGCGGTGGCATGTCGCAAATTCCAGAGCTTTACCAAAGCTTAGCAAAAAAAATGCAACAACATGTATTCACCGACAATTTTTCGACCCCAATTTTACCCGCAAAACTAGGTGATTCTGCGGGTGTTTTCGGTGCGGCTTGGTTGACTGGATAGACTCTGCTTACAGCAAGCCTTGTTCAGCAAAGCTTACGACTTCATTGCCAGCGACAATCATATGATCCAGCACACGAACATCAATCAACTCAAGTGCTGTGATTAAGCGCTTTGTGAGTTGGATATCTGCTTCGCTTGCGACAGGAGAGCCCGAGGGATGATTGTGGCAAAAGATAACGGCGGCTGCCCCTTTATCGATAACGTGGCGCATTACTTCTCTTGGATAAACAGAGGCGGCATTGAGCGTACCTTTAAACAGTTCTTCAAAGGATTGTATTTGATGTTGGTTATCTAAATATAAGCAAGCGAAGACTTCATAAGGTTTACCTGCGAGAGCATGCTTTAAAAACTGCTTAGTTGCGTATGGGCTGGTGAGCGGGCTGGTTTCGCGCATTTCGTCGTGAAAATAGCGCTTGCTCATTTCTAGGGAGGCTTGAACTTGCACATATTTGGCAGGTCCCATACCAGGGAATTCACAGAAGTCCGATTGTTTTGCGCTAAAGAGCGCTTTTAAGCTGCCGTAGTGTTGAATCATCTCGCGCGCTAGATCGAGAGCTGTTTTCCCTTTTGTGCCGACACGAAGGAAAATAGCGAGTAGCTCTGCATCGCTAAGGTGGGCAGCGCCCAGATTCATAAGT
>CAXBKC010000296.1:0-5589 GCA_963975615.1 uncultured Oleiphilus sp. | reverse complement strand
TGATTTAAATCCAGTTTGAGTTCAAATGCGAGTTTTCACACAGCCTGGCTCTTTAGTCAGAACGTTCCGTGATGCGGGTTTTGAGTACAAAGCGAAGATTTTTTGGTTTGACGATATCAACTAAAAAATCTCTAATAAATTGGACCGCTGTTATGATTTTGTAGTCATACAATAAGGTTAGTTTAACTGCTTTAATTTTAAATCCTTTAGTGTATTACCACGCTTTCGTGGCTGGGTAGTTTTAGTCATAGAGCACCTTCTGAGTTATCAGTAAATGTCCACTAAATCGGGGGAAGTCCAAGCCTAATGCTCGTTACCTGTTAAGCATTTGATGCACTGGAGGCAGGAGGCGATTTACGTTTTATTGTGCTTGCCGAACTAAACAAATAAAAGATCACAAAATTGTGACCTTTTTGTGATCCTTTTTAAAGCTGGAGTGATTAGTATAAGTCGTGTAATTAAAAGTCAGATGAATGAAGGGCTTAAGTAATGATGTGTTTAAGGAAAGCAAAAGAACAGTTATTTATAAAATTGCTCCTAAGGCTTAATTTGCTATTAACAGTACTGCTGGCATCTCATAATGTGCACGCTCAAACGGTTACGTTTGAAAGTACTTCAAAAAGTGCTGCACTAGTTGAACTTTATACATCAGAAGGGTGTAGTAGTTGCCCACCCGCAGAGCGTTGGTTTAGTAAACTCACAAATGATAAGCGTTTATGGACGACCTTATTCCCTGTTGCATTTCATGTCGACTATTGGGATTACCTTGGCTGGCGAGACCCTTTTGCGTCACCTAAATACAGCCTAAGGCAACGCAAGTATGAACGATACGGCCATACAAAAAATGTTGCGACACCAGGTTTTGTTGTAGCAGGTAAAGGTTGGAATGGTTGGTTTCGTGGTGACTCATTACCAGTGATTGATTCAGTTAAAAATATAGAGCTATCTAGCGCTAACTTAAATGCAGAATTAACCGGGCTCAATGTGCGTGTTAATTTTTCACCACAAGAGGGCGCTGAGGTATTAACAATAAGCCCGAAAGTTCATGTCGCTATTTTAGCCTTTGATATTATTATTCCGGTTAAAGGGGGTGAAAACCGTGGGCGTGATTTAAAGCACGACTTTGTTGTGGTGGGTTATCAAGATAGCCATTTACTTCAAACGAATGGCGATTGGCTGGTAAATTTAAAACAGCCTGATACTCGTCAGTATGAGGGTTATCGGCAAGCGGCTGTTATTTGGGTCTCAGACGGGGAGGATCCTCGCCCAATTCAAGTAACTGGGGGGTGGCTGCAGTAAAAATAACGGTCAGTAAAGGTCAATTAAAGGTGGCAGGAAAAGCAAAAAAACTAAAATAAATAATATTGATGGTGAAATGCGTAAGGACTGTACAGTCAAAACTTTTGCTCTTTATGTAAACGCCACCATAATTCAAAGAGCTTAGGGCGTCATATAATTGAAGATTTTTAGTCTAAAGCATAAACTCGGGATTATCCCTTCGAGTGTTATCTAAAAAAAATCCCTTAATCATGAATGTACTCTAAACTGTATTTTTAAATCGAATAAAAATATAGGTGGATGTCTTGCCAGACAATGAAGCGCTCAAGAAAAAACAGAATACAACGAGTTCAACGGTAATAATTATTTTGTTTTTAGTCGTAGTAATTGGTGTGATCGAATTTTTCATTATGCAATTACTACCTTGGATTCAAAGTGCCTTCCCAGAACTTCCCGAGGCGCTTATTGATGCAGCATTACTTAGTTTATCCATTGCGCCAATCATCTTTTTAACTATCCGCAAACATATTTCTGGTATCTCGGCTTCTCAAGCTAGCATTAGAAATAAGATTTTACTGGCTTCAGGCCTACCACTCATGATTGCAATCACGCTGATGTTAAACTCTGCATTTAATGAAAGGGCGTTAATAGACCATTTAAAGCACGAGGAATCTATTGTACAGCTGGATTTATCTACCGGATCACTCATTCACGAACTACAAAAAGAACGAGGAATAAGTAGTTTATATGTAGCAAGTGATAGCAATAAGTACTACCAGGCGATGCTAGATCAACGAAAATATACAGATTTAAAAGCAAACGAGCTTTTGGAGCTGTGTAAGGCGAGCATATTAAATTCAAATGTTGAAAAATATTTGAAGCAGTTATTGTTGGTCAGGAGTCGCATTGATAATAAAAATATTGCCAGGCAAGAAATAATCGCTGCTTTATCTCAGATCAACAATCAGCTTCTTACCGATCTCAGGCTTCTCTCTAAAACAATTGATAATGATAATCTCCTTCGGAGTTATTCTTCCTACCTTTCTTTTATGCATCTGAAAGAGTTAGTAGGAATTGAGCTAGCTTTAATGGTTGGTGTCTTTACTGAAGGTCGATTCGAAGTAGATGACAATGGTAGTCGCCCAGATGAAACACAGTTAAAAGCATTGATCAGTCAGCAAGGTCTTTATAAAGATATATTGCATTTTACCTTAGAAAAGGACGATATTGCTTCCTTCCAGAAAAAAATGGACCACCCTGATGTTAAAGAAGCCAGTAAGTTTCAACAAATTGTATTAGATGGCAAGTCCGAAAAATTACGCGCTAGGCTTATGTCATTGCTTGGCTTTAATGGCCTTATTGATCAATTTAAAAATTATATACTTAGAGGTGATAAACGCTATCAAGATGCATTTTTATCACTGTACACTCAAGCTACAAAGATCTTAAGCGAACTTGAGTCTGTAAATAAGTATAACCAGATTGCTTTGCAGCATATTCAAACGATTCGTAGTGTTTTGGTCGAATATAAAAGTAAGCTTCCTGTCATTAAGCGGTTGGTAGCAGCTGGTAAAAACGGGTCTGTTATTGATAAATTAGTGGCGGTGAGTTACGAGCCAATTGATGTATCCCTTCAATATTTACATGAAAATCAGTGGGGTGTTGACCCTCATCGTTGGCTAGAAGTTATGACTAAAAAAATGGATCTTATACAGGAAGTTGAAACTCAATTCGCCAATAATTTAATATCACAAGACAATTTGATGTTAGTTAAAGCACAGCGCTCAGCTTACATAAACTCAGCCATAGCCTTAGTTCTTATCATTTTTGTATTTGCATTATTAATTCATATTAGTCGAAAGGTTAGTATCTCGTTTCAAGAGCGCACAGATGCCTTAGAGGCTGCAGAAAATGCAGCTAAGATGAAATCGGAATTCTTGGCAAGCATGAGCCATGAAATTCGAACACCGATGAATGGCGTTTTGGGGATGTTGGGTTTATTGCTCAATAGTGAACTAAATGCAGATCAAAGACGCAAGGCAGATTTGGCACAAACAAGCGCTCAAGCTCTGTTAAACCTCATCAATGACATTTTAGATTTTTCCAAAATTGATGCAGGAAAAATTGATTTTGAGGAAATCGATTTTGATTTACATAAACAACTAAAAGACTTCACCGAATCAATGTCATTCAGGGCCGAAGAAAAAGGCTTGGCCTTAATATTAGAGCAGAGTGAGATTAAACACACTTTAGTAAATGGTGATCCTGGGCGACTCCTCCAAATTCTGAATAACTTGGTCGGCAACGCTATCAAATTTACAGATGATGGAAAAATTGAGATTCGAGCAAGCTTACAGGAGATAGATGAAAACCGGCTCCAGTTTACTTGTTCCGTAACTGATACTGGTATTGGTATTCCTGCAGAAAAACTTCATCGTTTATTTCAAGCCTTTTCTCAAATAGATGCTTCCACTACACGCGAATATGGTGGCACTGGCTTAGGCCTTTCTATAGCCAAACAAATGAGTGAGTTAATGGGCGGAACTATTTCTGTTACGAGCGAAGCTGGTAAAGGGAGCTGTTTCGAATTTAGTATACTATTTAATAAAGCAAACCAAGAAACTAAGCTAGCTATAGAAGAACCCGCTGCAAGTAAAACTAGCCAGGAAGAAAGTGATAGCACATGGCCTGCCGATACAAGGGTCTTAATAGTTGATGACAATCAAATAAACCTGTTAGTTGCTAAAGGGGCATTAGAGGGTTTAGGCCTCAGTCCCAATATAATCAATGTTGCCACCAACGGAGAAGAAGCTCTTCAGGTACTTACAGCGAATGCCATGATAATGCCATATACATTAGTATTTATGGATTGCCAAATGCCGGTGATGGATGGTTATGAAGCTAGCACTCGCATTCGTGCTGGCGAAGCAGGTGAGGAAAATAAAGCCATTCCTATTATCGCGATGACAGCGAACGCAATGAAAGGTGATGAAGAAGAATGTCTGTCAGCAGGAATGAGTGATTATGTTGCGAAGCCAATAGATCCGGACATAATACTCACCAAACTTAAGCGGTGGTTATAGTTTTATTTAAAGAGTGTAAATGAGTCGGAAGAGTTGTTTTTTAACCTTCTTTAGCAATTTCCCTCAGTGCTTGTTCAAAAATAGTGGCTGGTTGGCCGCCACTTATTAAGTGCTTGTTGTTCACAATCACTGCCGGTACAGAGCTTATCCCCAGCGATTGATAGTGCTGCTGTAACTCGCGCACCTCTTGCTCGTATTCATTTGATGCGAGGATTTGTTGAGCCCTTTCTTTGTCTAAACCTACATTTGTCGCTACTTCGAGCAATTGCACATGGTCACTTGGGTTGCCGTTTTGTTTGAAATACAAATCGAATAAGGCGAGTTTAAGTTCTGTCTGCTTATCTTGTTCTTTAGCCCAATGTAATAGCCTATGCGCATCAAAAGTATTATAAATTCGACCACCGCCACGGTTTCCAAATTCATAACCAAGGTCTAATCCTCGTTGCTTGATCATCAATCTATTGTGTTCACTTTGCTCAACACTAATACCGTACTTCTCAGTAAGATGCTCGGTAATATCTTGGCCTTCTTTCGACATGCGAGGATTGAGCTCAAACGGATGCCAAGTAATGTCGGTTGTAATATCCGGCGCGAGACTAGTTAATGCTTGATCTAAAGCTAGATAGCCAATAATGCACCAAGGACAGGAAACGTCGGAGACAATATCTAATTTGAGGTGTTTGCTCATAGTTCTTCTCACTAACTATATATGTGTGGACATATTAAGTTACTTATAGCGATAAAGCCAAAGTCCAAGTTTATCTTTGAGTTTCAATATCTTTTTAATGAGCCATTGAATGACTAATGACCTGATAGACTTCTTTGCTGATGCTCATACCAATATGTGAAGCGGATACTTCATGGTGCTGAACATCGGGTGACCAGTTATCAATGCAGGCTTGCCATGAAACAATACCATCTAATTTGGAATAAATTGCGGTAATAGGGCGTTCAATGGGTCTATCAAAACGTTTTAGCATATCCCGTTCAATTTGTTCTGGGTCCCAGCCAAATAACTTAGATAGCCGTTTTAAGGCGGTGGCTCTAGGTCCTACTATGACGGGAGAGCCCATGGTGAGTATGCTGGAAATGTGCTTTGGTTGATCCCGTACAAGCTCGCGCGCGAATATTCCACCAAGGCTCCAGCCAATTAAAGTGACAGGTTTGCCATGCTTATCGCAAAGGTCTTTGATGCGGCTCATGAGAGGGTCAAGAAGCTTTTCCATCC
>CAXBKC010000295.1:0-5594 GCA_963975615.1 uncultured Oleiphilus sp. | reverse complement strand
AATGAGTTAGAAAAAGTAGCTTAACTAGGGTGACTGAATTTACTTGACCAGGTCACAATGATTGGATATGGACTTGGGATATATTAACAAGCGAAATGTTTGGTTTTAATAATAAAAATACGGGGACAGATGATTTTGATAAATGGGCTACGTGTTTACATCCTGACGATGAGATGAGGGTAACATCTACTTTGCTCAATTCATTGGAAACAGGCAAAGTCTTTTCAGAAAGCTTTCGAGCCATACTTGCAGGCGGTAAAATAAGCTACTTCATAGGTAAAGGTCGTGTTAGACAGAATGAAAATAATGAAAATTATCGAATTGACGGGATATTTTTTGATGAAACACCAATACAGAGCACACAAAGGAAATTAAAAAATCTTAATTTAAAATTAGAAGAAAGAGTTAATGAACGTACACTTGAGCTAGAACAAGCAAAAATCAAAGCAGAAAAGGCTAGTCAAATAAAAACTGAATTCCTTTCTATGATGAGTCATGAATTACGGACTCCGATGAATGCGGTAATTGGCTCTTTAGATCTATTACAGTCCACTAAACAAACTTACGAAGCAAAAGATCTCATCGATACAGCCAAAACCTCTGCTGAAAACCTTGTCTTTATTCTCAATGATATTTTAGATATCAATAAAATAGAGGCCGGTAAATTAGATATTGAAGAACTTACTTTCTCGATATCTGAAATCGTAGATAACATTATTAAAGTTTATATTCCTGTAGCTATAAAAAACAATATTACCCTTAATGTTATTGAGTCACCTTTTATACCACGGTTTGTTAAGGGTGATGCAATGCGGGTCAGACAAATTTTGTTTAACTTGATTGGCAATGCTTTAAAGTTTACCACTACAAGCAAAGAAAAAAGAGGTGTTGTCACACTCACAATTGATGAAATAGAAAAAAATGATTATGTTAGTAATGTTAACTTTAAAATAAGCGACAACGGTATTGGTATTAATGAAGAGAATCAACAAAACCTCTTCCAACCATTTACTCAGGCTGAACGCTCAACGACGAGAAAATATGGCGGTACTGGATTAGGTTTAGCTATATCTGGAAAACTATCAAATTTAATGGGCGGACGAATAACCTTAAGCAGTAAATTACATCTAGGTTCAACATTTGATGTTGACATACCGTTTTGGAAATCCCAAGAAACCAGAGCAATGGATATCACTGAACTCGACTCTATCAATGTGAAGCTAATCAGTTTTTCAAATCAAGACAATGAAAGAGAAACTCGCATTAAAAATCACTTAATTAGAGAAGGTGCTAATGTAATTTCAGTTCACTCTCCTATAGGTGAACTATTTGAAGAAAAAAGTGATGTTCTGTTAATCATCATAAATAACTTATCAGAAGAAAAACAGAAATTAACAACCCTTTTACACACCATCAAACAATATCAAAATATAATAATCACTTTCACGACAGAAGATATGGAGCAAGGTCGTCAACAATTTAATCAAATTCGACTAATAAATATAGAGTCGCTAACTCGACAACTGTTAATTGAAAATATTTATAAGACAAAGCAGCAAAGTTTAGAAATTAATATCGACAATTTAGACCTTGATTTAGACCTTGATTTAGACCTTGATTTAGACCTTGATTTAGACCAGTTGACATTATTATCAAACAACACGGCACGTAAAAAGCAACAAAATGTAAAACAAAACAATAATAAATTGAAAAGCGGCATCTTAGTTGTTGAAGACAATCCAATGAACCAAAAACTTATTACCATGCAACTAAAAAATATCGGTTACCACTGCGATGTCGCAGACAATGGCGAAGATGGAAAAACAAAATGGCATAGCGGTAGCTATAAATTAATTATTACAGACTGCCATATGCCAATTATGGACGGCTATGAAATGACCCGCAACATTAGAGAGTTAGAAGGCTCTGAAAACAGAGCAGCAATACCAATAGTTGCGGTTACTGGTGCTGCAATGACTGGAGACTCTCAGCATTGTTATGACTCAGGTATGAATGACTTTGTCAGCAAACCCATCCAGCAAAGTGATCTGCGCGCAATATTAAAAAAGTGGTACCCTCATGAGTAAAGCGCAAGTAAAAGTCTTAAATAAAAATGTCATGCTTAACTTAATTGGCAACGAACCTGAAACCATTAAACAATTTGAAATTGATTTCATTAAACAAGCGCACGAAGCAATGAAGAATATAATTGTTCAATATAATCACAATGATTTTGAGCAAATAAAAGCAACAGCACACTTTTTAAAAACATCTGCACATGCCATTGGCGCTGAACAAGTTGCTGATTTATTAGAAAGCCTTGAAGAAGTCTCTTTTCTACATGACAAAGCAAAATGTAAGGAACACATAATTTTAATAAATAGTGCAATAAAGCAAGTTTATAAGGAAATTCTAGATGAAAACTAAATCAACACCATTTTCAACACGCCATCCTAAGGTGGTTATGGTTTTCGAAAAAGAAGATGATATATCTGGCATCTCAGCAATAATTTCTAACAACATCAATGAATATAGAGCCATCCCCTTAGATGATGAAACCAACAACTTCCTTGATGAAACTAAACCTTCTATTATAATTTTTGCCTTATCGACCGTGGATCAATGTATTGAATATTATTCTGAACTGCTGGCAGATAAACATTTAAAAAATCCGCACTTTGCTATTTTACTTTGTAAAAATAAAGAGTCGGGCCTCGCTTTTCGTTGTTGCATGAAAGGCCTTTTTGATAACTACTTTATCTTTCAGCCATTGTTCGAAAAATTAAGACTATTGATGATAATTCAAAGTGGCTTAGTACAATGTAAAGTGAAAGACTCATTCGATGAGTTTAATAATGCAACTTTTGAACAATTTGATGAAAATATTACTAAGCTAATAGATGAAAGCAGTCAATGTAAACGTGATCTACTGGATAGATTAAATAAACTAGATAGTAGTATAGTTCAGGTTGAACAGAAGGCTGAGCAACTAGGTATTAGTAAGCCAAAAATCAATCATGAACCACTGAGCTCGTCACCGCAGGAATTAATTTCTTCAATAAAACAAAACTGCGTAGAGCCATTATTGAAGCATCTTGAGGATGATATAAAAACCAGTTTAGACAATATCATTCAACAGTTGCTTACACAGCAAATAGCGATGAAAACAGCTGCGACTAAATCCAAAGGTTTAATACACCACGTACCTTCGATAAAAAAGAGAAACACACTTAAAGAAGAATTACATAATGAACAAGACCAAGAAAAGCACGCAGAAGCCTCAGGGGGAAGCAAAGGCTTGATACATCATACCCCTTCATTGAAAAAAAGAGACGAAACAAAGGATCTCACAAGTAATGCTGGAGAAAGCGAGCAATGTATAGCGCCAATAACTGAAGCTGCTGCAACTGAAAGGAATAAGAAAAAAGTGTTAATCGTTGAGGATAATGCTTTATATAGAGAGCTGCTAAAAAGCGTACTAGGTAAAGAGAGCTATGAAATCACTGAAGCAGAAGACGGTCTGCAAGCACTCAAAATAATTAAAGACAATACATTCGATTTAATTATCATGGATTTATTTATGCCAAACCTTGATGGGCTAAATGCGACAAAACAAATACGACAATTATCACAAGGAATTGACATTCCCGTTATTGCATTAACCGGTAATAAAAACAAAGAAAATGTAAAGAAATGGGCTCATTACGGGCTAAAAGGCTACATCATAAAACCATCAAACAGAGAAGAGATTTTAAAGACTGTAAGGTCAGCTCTCATTAACGGTTAATAATACTTACTTAAAGCAGATTAACTAGGATCTCAATGTGGATGTTTTGTGTTAAAAGATAGTTCTATCAATTTGAATTAAATCAGACGGCTAAACCTAGATTGTGGAAAAATAAAACATGGCGGTGAGGGAGGGATTCGAACCCTCGAAGGCTTGCGCCTTACACACTTTCCAGGCGTGCTCCTTCGGCCACTCGGACACCTCACCATGATAAAACTATTGTGTAGGTTAACGTGCTACAACACGTTATGGTTATTAGCCGATGAGCACGCAAGGCGTGTCAATTCAACTTAGCGTCCACTCGGACACCTCACCATTATAAAACTTTTTACTCTATTAATGTGCTGCCACACACTATGGTTATTAGCCGATGAGCACGCAATGCGTGTCAATTCAACTTAGCGTCCATTCGGAAGCTACACCACTTATAGCGACTTGATATCAATGAAGTTCAAGCTCTAATGCGCGCTATGGTAGGGAATTAATTCATAGAACGCAAGCTGATTTAAGCAAAGTCAGCCTAGTTGATTGTTTTATAGGCTATCAATAATAAAGTTACTTCTTTTTCATCTCAGCATTAAAGTTTAACATGCGATCAAGTGATTTAAGGGCACCTGTACGTAGTGACATATCAACAAAGACTTCTCGCCCTTGTGGATCAAGTAATGCTTGCTCTATTTCTTTTAAGCCATTCATCGCCATCCAAGGGCAATGTGCACAGCTACGACATGTTGCTCCTTCGCCAGCCGTAGGAGCTTCAAAAAATTCTTTATCTGGACACAGCTGCTGCATTTTATAAAAAATACCGCGATCAGTAGCAACAATAAACTTTTTATTTGCTAGCTCCTGTGCCGCTTTTATCAATTGGCTCGTTGAGCCTACAGCATCAGCAAGTTCTATAATTTCTGCCGGTGATTCTGGGTGAACAAGAACAGCAGCGTCGGGATGAAGTGCCTTCATATCATGTAAGGCTTTAGTTTTGAATTCATCATGAACAATACAAGCGCCCTGCCACATTATCATATCAGCGCCGGTTTGCTTTTCAATGTAAGAACCTAAGTGACGGTCTGGTCCCCAAAGAATTTTTTCACCTAAGTCATCAAGATGCTCAACAATTTCTAGGGCACACGAAGAGGTAACAATCCAATCTGCTCGTGCCTTTACCGCTGTCGAGGTATTAGCATAAACAACAACTGTTCTGTCAGGGTGTTGGTCACAAAAAGCATTAAACTCTTCAATCGGACAGCCTAGGTCTAACGAACACGTAGCTTCTAAAGTCGGCATCACCACTGTTTTTTCAGGGGTTAATACTTTTGCCGTTTCGCCCATAAAGCGCACCCCAGCAACAATTAGCGTTTCTGCAGGGTGGTTATTGCCAAACCTTGCCATTTCTAGTGAGTCAGCAACACAACCGCCGGTTTCTTCAGCTAGTGCTTGAATTTCGGGATCAGTATAATAATGAGCGACCAACACAGCATTTTTTTCTTTCAATAATATTTTGATGCGTGCTTTATACTCTTCACGCTCTACATCACTTAATGGTGCAGGCTTTTGTGGAAATTGAAAGTCAAAGTCAACGGCTAAATTTGCTTGGGTCATATGTATTCTCAATGAGTGCCTTAAAATCGTGAGAATTATAAGGTATAGGAGAATAAAAGTGTACTACGAATATACCCTAGCTAAGTACTTATGATAATAAGAGCTATCGAATAAATATAAAGTATGACTGATTAAAAAATTGCTTGAGGAATTAGTTGCTTTATTAAATATAGAAACAAGCCAGAAAATAATACTGAGGGAATTAAAA
>CAXBKC010000294.1:0-5603 GCA_963975615.1 uncultured Oleiphilus sp. | reverse complement strand
CTCCCAATCAAACATCACTTGCCTTTTTCTGTCAGACATTAAAAAAGCAGATAATTTGTAATCGTATTGGATTGGTTTAATAATCTGATTTTCTTCAATCAGTACAGTACTTTCTTTAATGTCAGCAATAAAAGATTCAACATCAAATTTATAAAGCCACTTATTATCATTTAGTTTTTTTAATGATCGGGTAGCTTTCCCTTCAAGGCTTACACCTTTCTTGATTTTTGCGATATAGCTTGCTTCGTGCTCTTTCAGCTCTAAAGCCGATGATGTGAAACTAAGGCAAAGACAAAAAAAGAAAATGAACGAACTGAGTGCAATAGTGCGATAGTTAAGTTTTTTGAAGAGCATACCGTTTCTACCTATTTAGTTTGTGCATCTAGTGTTTGGCCAGTGACATCAAGGCTATCATCACTCATTAGATATAAATACAAGGGCATGATTTCATCTGGCGTTGGATTATTCATTGGGTTTTCGGCTGGGTAGGCATCAGCGCGCATATTGGTTCGGGTGGCGCCAGGATTGATGCAGTTAACACGAATACGGTGCTCAGTTCCATCAAGCTCGTCGGCTAAAACTTGCATGAAGCCTTCTGTCGCAAATTTAGAAACTGCATATGCTCCCCAAAAAGCACGTCCTTTGCGACCAACGCTTGAACTTGTAAAAACAATCGCAGGGTTGTTGGTCGATGCTTGCAATAAAGGTAGGAATGTTTTGGTGAGTATAAAGGTAGAATTAATATTCACTTGCATGACTTTTTCCCAGACAGGAACTTCATATTGGTCAATTGTGGTTAAAGAGCCAAGAAGTGATGCGTTGTGAAGAATACCATCTAAGCGACCAAAGGCATCATTAATTGAGTTGGCCACTTCAATATAGTCTTTTTCTACTGCGCCCTCTAAATTTAATGGGATGATTGCAGGTTGCGGCCAATTATTTTGTTCTATTTCATCATAAACTTTTTCTAACTTTGCAATTGTTCTGCCCAATAATATGACGGTTGCGCCATGTTTTGCATAATTAAGTGCTGCAGCTTTTCCTATGCCATCGCCGGCACCCGTTACGAGTATTACTTTGTTTTTTAATGATGAGGCGGGAGCCTGATATTGAAACATTATTTTCTCGTTAAATATTGAGGAATAAATTATTAATCGGATAATTTAAATTTACTTGGGCTTATTAGGGTATGTTAAAGTGCCTATTCTTTAAAGGTATAGATGTTATTGTATTCTTAAATAACATGTGTGCTTGACGATAATTTGTATTTATTTAGAGTTTAAATTATGGCAATTCAAACGATAACAATCAATCAAGCTTTTGATGGTTCAGTTAAACAGGTTTTTTCTACCTTAAGTGATCATGAAAAATTCGGTAAAATTTGCGGAATTAATATGAAGCGAATTGTTGATGGGGCCGCTCATTTGAATGGCTTAGGTTCAGTTCGTGAAATCAAAGTTGGTGTGTTACCTGCTTTTCAAGAAACTATTACTAAATTTATTGAAAACGAAAAAATAGAGTACAAAATAACAAAAGGAAGCCCCATTAAAAATCACTTAGGTGTGCTTATGTTTACTGAAACTAAAGGTAAGGCGCATTTAAAATATACGATTGAGTTGGAGTCTAAAATCCCTTTAACAACATCACTTATTAAGTTTGCTTTAGAATCCGGTATTAAAAAAGGCTTAAAAAGTTATGCTAAATCTTTAAAGTAGATGGTCTAAAGAAAGCACAGGGTTTTCTACGGGAGGTAGATGCTGAAAACGCCGCCTCCAAGTCGTCCACCATTAGAAAGCTTTATTGAGCCTTGTCTTTCTTTTTGAGTATGTAGCCTAGTCACCATCTCTGCAAAATAGATACCTAAGCTTGTACTGCCTGTTTGAAAATTTATATTATTTAGGATTTCACCAGGTTGAGAGTCTAGAAGTAGTTTCGGGTAGCCTTTGCCGTCATCATGAATCTCAATCAAAAGATAATCACCTTCTTTGCTAGCCACTATTTCTATTGCCGACTCTGTATAGCGTGACGCGTTATTTAATGCATTGTTTAAAACACTAATTACAATCTCTCTATCAAAATACCATGCAAAATCATCATCAGTTGAGATGCTTAGACGTATATTTTTGTCAGTTAGCATAGGTTCATAGTGGGCGACCTGTTCTTCTAGCAAATCACTCAGGAAGTATTCATCTATATGAAGTGTCAGCATCTGATTTTGAAGGCGATAGAGGCCCAATAATTGAATTAAATAGCTATTAACTCTTTCGGCTTCGTATTTTACGACAGTTGTATTGTTTTTTTGTTTCCAGTCATCCGGAAGTTCTTCGCACATTTGATCGACAGAATGAAGCAACATGCTAAGAGAGTTTTTCATGTCGTGTACCGCTGAAGCTATAATCATAGAGAAGTCGGGCTGTTTTTTGGAACTCATGACTGGACACCAATATCGTTAATTGTTTTGTTTGTCAGTTTCTTGATCATTTTATTCAAATGCATCATGCGTTTGTATTGATTGTGTTGCTCGGGTATATGATTAATTTGTTGTAGGCAGTCTTTAGCTTTATTGATCGAATTAATATCTCTATTTTGTTCATAATTTTTAATTAGGATCTGGACTAAGTTAAGATTAAGAGCTGCATGTTTTGGTGTAAATGATAGTGCTGATTCTATCGCTTTAATTGCTTCATCTAAGCTGCCTTCTTCAAATGCTTTGATGCCGGACTTATTAAGCTCTTTGGCTTGTTTTCTTGCTATTAAGCTTTCTGGCTCATCTAGAAGGCTTTCTATTAGCAGAAGAATTTCTGAGTTATCTTCAAACTTCTTGGCTAAATCGATAAGAAGTTTTTCTGCACGTGCTGGCTGTTTCATTGAGTAGAGCGTTTTCGCAAGCTCTAGGCCTACATCTGCTGTTAGGCTTTGATCTTCTATGACGCACTCCGCTAGATGAAGTTTCTTATCTGCTAGCTCTTCTTTATTTTGTCCTGTGTATACACGAGCTTCTATTAAGTTGGCGTTAATACAGGCGTTTTCATCTGAAGAGAATTTATTGGATAGTGTCTCAAGTATATCTATCGCTTCATTTGCTCTATTTTGTCCATCAGTGGTTGTGTCGCCTTCACTCCAGTCTGATAGGCTTCTGCCAAGGTTTAGGTAGTTTTCAGCTTTGTCGTGAATTGAGTGCTCACCAAACTTTATCGCATGACGAAATGCTTGGGTGGCCATATCAATATCCTGATTTTTTTGGCAGATTTTGCCGAGCTTCTCTTGTCTAGGGATTATTCTAGGAGATAGAGAGACGGCTTGGTAAAGAGCGTCTTGGGAAAGTTTAGGTTGATTCAATTTTAAATAGCACTCGGCTAGGCCATCGTAAGCTTCAACTAGGTTTGGGTTTAGTTTGAGTGCTGTATTAAAATGAGAAATTGAGTTGGTATAGTCTTGGTTTAATAAGGTTGCTTGACCTAGGCCGAGAAGTGCCCAGGGTAATTCTCGATTCTTTAAGACTATTTCATATATTTTTATCGCATTCGCAGTGTCACCTAATTTTAGATAAAGGAGGCCTAGTGTTTGATAGCACCATGATTGATACTTTGTTTTATGGTCAAGTTCTGCATGGCAGAGCGATATTGCTTTTGCATAATTCTCTAGGTCAATTTCCTTATTTATTGGTTTTAGTGCTTTTTGTTGTTTTATTAGGTGACCAAGACGTTTTTCTAATACTGTTCGAGTAATGGGTTTGGCAATGTAGGCGTCTGGTTGATATTCACGTGCGCCCAAGACAACATCTTTGGAGGTTTCTGCAGTAATCATTATAAATAGATGTGTATGTTTTATTCGCTTGCTGGCCTTTAAGGCTTCAAGTATTTGTTGGCCATTTTTACCTTGGCCAAGGTTGAAATCACATAAAATTATATCGTAGAAATTAAAGCGGCATTTGTCCATGGCATCTTCAGAGGAGCTGGCCATATCGACATGATACGCGCCAAAAGAAGACAACATTAAACGTAAGGATGATCTGAAACTTTCAAAGTCATCAATGATGAGAAACCTTAGCTTTGGGTAAAGCTTCTCTAGATTAATTGGTTTCAGAAGGCCTCCTAATTCCTTGAAGATTCAGATTCTAAATAACTAAGAATTTCATCAATAAGTTGATTCATTGAGCCAATTCTGGATTGTGTTTCAATATAACTGGATTCAATTTTTTGGGTAGTGAACCATGTAAATGTAGAGCCAAATAAAGCTAAGGCAAGAAACAGTGTAATAATAACTTGCGGCCATGAAATATTTTGAGTCTTTAGTTTGAGTTCTTCTTGAATGAGTGTTGTTTGTGCAAGCTCAATTTTTAGTGTTCTATTTTCTTCATGCAGCTCTTCATAAGCTGTTTCTAGGGTAGATAGCCTAGCGAGAATTTTGCTATGGCTAGTCTCTCTGATATTAGTCTCTAGGTTTTTTTGCACTTCTTGATAGATAGTAGGGACATTATTTTCATCTGTTTTATTTAAGCAGATTCGGCTAATCATAAGATAAAGCTTATCTCTGTCTATTTGTTTGGAGATAACGCCGGCCGCGCCCAGAGAATGGGCTTCTTCATAGTATTTATGAGCATGTTGAGATGTATACATAATGACAGGGATATGCTGAGTCACGGGGTTGCTCTTTATAAGCCGGAGTGTCTCAAAGCCATCAATGCCGGGCATTAAGTGATCTAAAAATATGAAATCAGGATGAAACCAGGTTAGTTGGGAAATGGCATCTTCACCTGACGTTGCTTGCTCGCAGTGAATATCCATTTTCTGGAGAATTTTAGTAAGGAGCATTCTCGATGTAGATGAATCATCTACCACAAGGGCATTAATGTCAGGCACGCTATTTTCTCGTTGGTTGATTTTATTATTTTGATCTCTTTGATTCTAGCAATTATGGACTATAACGGAAGCAAGTAAGTTAAATAATGTCTAAAATCACACTCCGCATTCAAAAAAACACCTTTTTTATAAAAGTTCACGGTTTTAAAGGGTCATAAGTTGCACCTTTACGGGGATATCTGGATAATAGCGCACAAAATTCGACGCATTCATAAATAGAGGTGTTACGCGTGAGTAATGAACTAATTGATAATTGTTTTTCTGACTGGAAAGAACGTGAAACGACAGCTGAAGCGATGATCCCATTGATAGGCCGACTGTATCGTCAAAATAACGTGGTTACTTCTATTTATGGCCGCGCTGTTATTAACCAATCTGTCATTGGTATTTTAAAGTCGCATCGTTTTGTGCGACAGGTTGAGGAAAAGGAATTGTCTGTTCATGACACCTATGCAGTTTTACAAGTACTTGATACTTTAAAGCTAGGTCATGCAAGAATAGATATTGGCAAATTAGCGGTTAGATTTAAAGAGCTGACAACAGGTGCTTCTTTAGAAGAGTATTTAAAAGCTGAGTTGTCTGGCATCGTAGGAGCTCACGATCAAGAAGTCAGTCTAAGAAAAGGGCAAAAAACAAAAGATGTTGTTCTTTATGGCTTTGGTCGTATAGGTAGATTACTCGCAAGAATACTGATAGAAAAATCGGGTGGCGGTAATAATTTAAGGCTAAAAGCGATTGTTG
>CAXBKC010000293.1:0-5615 GCA_963975615.1 uncultured Oleiphilus sp. | reverse complement strand
CGGTAGCTAAGGCTTCTAGGTCGACGAGTTCCATAATGGTCACGCCCTGTTGAGCTAATAAATAGGTATGTACGGGTACATAATTATTTTGGTCTTCTGAGGGGAAGTCTTCAAAACTTAAATTATCTGCACCGATGCTTAGTGCTTGATTCTGTTCAGCTAAAAAACGCGCCGCAGCCATACCTAAACCAGGAGCGTTCTCCATAAATGTTTTGGCCTTGCTGTAATGACGCATGCGTCCAGTTCTAATTAAGACCACATCACCTGCTTGCAAGCTCGTATTTTGAAAGCGTAAAGTATTTTCAATATCTTGTTGTGTCACACGGTAGTTCGGGTTGAGTTCTTCAAGACCTTTTGATCTTGGAATGTCGAGTAAAATACCACGGGCGATAATGGGAGGAACTTTTTCGATACCTGCTTTTTTCCAACCTCGATCACCTAAATGTTTTTTCGCAGAGTAGTGGTTCCATATTTTTCCGTTCAAGCCAAAATGATTTAGCGCATCGATATGGGTTCCCATGTGGGCATACATTGAAAATGCTGAGCCGGTATAACTCACATGAGCGTTCATCTTCTTACCCACAGATAAAGGATCATCGACTTTGGTGCCATGCGGTGTATGGGTCATCCACATTTGAAAATGTGGATCGCCAGCAGCTTGCCAACTGGGCATCCCAATATAGTATTCCACGCTAAGGTCATAGACTTTAGTGGCGTCTAAATTAGACAGCACGGCTTGTCTTGATGTAGGAGTGATGAGGTTTAGACGACCGATTTCATCTTCTTTTCCCCAAGGACTTGTGCCTACATCTTGCGCATTGAGCAGCGTGGAAAAGACGAAAAGAGAAGCAAGAAAAACATACTGTATGTGTTTTAATGCGGGGTGAGAATTGAAAAAAATAAAAGTGATGTGTGAGAACTGCATGACGGTGCCTCCTAGTGAATAGAAAGCCCACCATATAAAACTCAACAGTATGAATAAATGGATGAAATAGAACTATATAATTTCCAAAATGGAAATAGTGTTAAGACGCTTTTGTTACAACAGCACCTTAATTATTTCCAATAAGGCCGCTCACCTAAATGTTTGTCTAAGTGATCTAAAAATAATTTTACTTTGCTAGGCTGTTTTCTACCCGGAGGGAATATGGCGAACACGGTGTAATGCTCCGGTGGGTAATTCTCTAACAAAGGAATGAGTGTTTTATTTTCAAGTTCTTCTTGAACAAGGAAGCGTGGTACAAACCCTACACCAAGACCTCTTAACAAACTTTCCTTAAGCGCAAGACTACTATCTGCACGTAAATTACCACTCACCTGAATAAGTTCGTTGCCTAAAGCCCAAATGTTAGGCTTGTCGTGAAGTGTGAAAAGTAAGCAATTATGATGAATAAGGTCTTTAGGTTTTTTTATTATAGACACTGACTTTAAATATTTGGGGGATGCGCAAACAATATTACTGGAGGTTCGTAATGGCTTGGCAATTAAGCTTGAATCGTTAAGCTTATTGCGTATGCGTATTGCAATATCAACGCCTTGCTCTACTAAATCGATGACATGGTCATTTAGCTGTAGGTCGACTTCAATGTCTGGGTACTTGTCCAGAAAGCTGTCGACAGCTTCTGTAATGTGGGTAAGGCCAAAAGACATCGGAGCGTTGATTCGTATTTTACCGCGAAGCTCTGCTTGAAGGCCTTTGACTTCCAGCTCTGCATCTTCTAAGTCATCCAGTAAAGCCTGAGAGCGAGCTAAAAAACTAAGCCCTGCATCCGTCAGGTTCATTCGACGTGTTGTACGATTGATCAGGCGCGTGTCTAAATGTTTCTCTAAAAACGCAATATGCTTACTGACGGTCGCAGCGGTAATATTTAAATCATCTGCAGCTTTAGTAAAACTGGATAACTCAGCCACACGTCTAAATATCTGCATTGCATGTAACTTGTCGGTCGCCATAGCCGTTCACCTTAAAATAATTTCCATATTGGAATAAGTATTATTCAATTCATTCCCATTAAAAAGCAAATAAAAACAGGCACACTACGGAATACCTGTTCTTTATGGGGCAGCTAATTCAATAAATTATAAGAGTGGGGCGGTGATCAATGACACAACTTACGATGGGAGCAGAACATCCAAAACAAACATTCGTTGTGAGTTTGTTGATGTTTAATGGGTTCTTAATTGCATTGATGTTGGCTTTAGCCAAAGAGGGAACAACAGATGGCATTCCGCCGATTACCTATGCTTTTTGGCAAACGTTCATTGCAGGATCGATTCTTCTGATATTTTCTTTGCATGAAAAAATTTGTCTTAATAAAGCATTAATGACTTATTTTTTGATTAGTGGCTTAAGTGGGATTGCCATTCCAAATGCTATTGCCTTTTTTTTAGTGACCAAAATCGGTGCCGGTTTTACGGGGATTATGTATGCCTTACCGCCTATTTTTACCTTCTTGATTTCAACATCCCTGGGCTTAGAAAAGCTAAAAGTACATAAACTGACAGGCTTGTTTATAGCTGTGTTGGCCTGTGCTTGGATTGTACTTCAACGGCATTCTGAAGTGGGCGAAGGCAATGTACTCTGGTATGCCTTGGGGATAATTATTCCTATTATGCTTTCTATAGGCAATGTCTACCGTTCACTTGCTTGGCCAAAAGGTATTAAATCGATGCCACTTGCAGCTGGGACGTTGCTCGCCTCAGCCTTTTCGCTTGGCATGTTTGGCAGCCTAAATCGCATTGAATTAGCAGCCACTGAGTTTTCTATAAACGCTCAGTTATTACTCTTAACTCAAGGCTTGCTGACGGCCTTAACCTATTTTTGTTCGTTTGAATTGCAGAAACGATCAAACCCTGTTTTTTATAGCCAATTAGGTGCGGTAGCGGCGGTGTTTGGATTACTTATTGGAATCATTTGGTTCAATGAAGTCTATTCAATGCAAATTTGGTTAGGTGTATTGCTGGTAATTGTTGGCTTGCGTATGAGCAATCGAACATCATTTTCTCTGTTCAAGTTAAATCTGAACAGTAAAGATATAAGCCTTAAGAAGTAAATGATGATTAGAGATGATAGAAACTAATAATGCGGTGAAACGGTCGACGTTTCCGCTTTATTAGGACTATATAACACCGGAACCGTATCTGGTTTAGTGAGCTTGATTACATCCCTTTATTGCTTCATACGGCACATAATATTGATACACTTTGAATGTTTTCTGAAGAAAAATTCAAAGGCTTACTTCAGAAATTGGTCGTTTATGGCGCTTAAATCTTACATTATATTT
Source organism: uncultured Oleiphilus sp. (assembly GCA_963975615.1). Taxonomy (GTDB): domain Bacteria; phylum Pseudomonadota; class Gammaproteobacteria; order Pseudomonadales; family Oleiphilaceae; genus PZPK01. The sequence continues at coordinate 2,331 of CAXBKC010000293.1, read as the reverse complement.
ATTTAAACTTTTCGTTCTTTACCACTTTCAGCACGTTTTTTATCTTCGGTCTGTACATAAACAGTATCTGTTGTGGCCATACTTGCATGACCTAAATCTTCTGAAACATCTTTGAGTGAACGGCCTCGCTCTATTTCTAAACTCGCGCCTGTATGGCGCAGCCAATGGGTTGAGGCTTCTTTAAATTTACTTGCGCTTTCTTCACCTTGCTTTGCTTTCATCTGTTCATACGCAGTGTCAAAAACTTCTTGTACTAATCTGGATAATTGACGTGAAGTCATGCCACCACGGCCACGTAATTTTTCGAGAATAGGGTGGCTTTGTACTCTCCATAGTTTAAGTTAACTAAAGTACCTTTACCGTATATCTTTAACCACCAGTTTTTGTCATGATCTTGCCAAAAATGGCTCATTGAAGGTGTCCAGTCAGCGCGTTCCGAGAACTCAGAAATTCGTAGAAACAGTGTTTTTAATGATGCGATTAAGAATAAATTACGCTCGTAACGGTCATCATTATCTGCCATGGATTGGGCAACTTTGAGCAAATATTGCCATTGAGTTTCAGAAAGTCGTTTTACATCTTTAACTTGGGAATCTTTGATAAAGTATCGACAGTCTTTTTTGGCGATTTGTACAGGATTTGCAAAACATAATTCTTCATCCATTAAATGCTTATAAAAAGCATTCAGCGCTGTAAAGGTTGCATGAAGCGTTTGCTGGGATGGCCGGTAATTTTTCTTATCAGGTTTAGATTCATCACCTTTGGCTAACATAAGCCGAAATGGCGCCCAATCAGGGTTTTGAACAAAGAAACCGTTTTCCATCAAAAACTTTTCATGATTATTCAAACAAATCCAAGTTAATGGCGGCTGCCAACAAAAATCAGCATAGTCTAAAATATCTGATTTTCGGCATTCATCTATGGGCTTATCTTTTATTAGAAATGCCCACAGAAGAAACTTTTCAACTTCAGATCTAAACCGCGTGTAAGTATGAACAGATTTATTACGCCCAATATACGAGAGAAAATCTAAACCCCAATTCCAGGTACGAGATTTCCATTTATCAGACTCGGATAGAAAAGTAGAAAGCCCAGAGAATTCTTCAAGTCTGACTTGTTTAAGTTCTGCATAGCTTGGATATAAAGGAAGTGGTTTGGGTGTAGCCATGATAAAGAAAGCCTGATCGCACGTGTTTAATTGATACTAAGCATAATAGCTTTCATATTAGACTATGTCCAATACTGAACAGTATCGGATATTTTAATGGGTTGACTAACTATGCCAAAGACGCATTATTATAGTAACTCTATACCTTCCCTGATTATTTATAAACAGCGTTGACTAGATGAAATCTCTATATGCTCTGTCGTTTCAACGACTTTTATGTAAAAAACTAATTAAGGCTATATGATCGAGATATTATTATATGAATTTTATCCATCTGAATAAATCTATAAACGCTATATGTAAGTACAATCTCTACAAATTTATATGCCTTCTTAGTTCTCCCGCGAATAAACACCTAAAGCTAACAGAGATCGCTCCACTACCCCCACTAAAAGCTACTTCACTCAGTTCCTATAAATCATCTGTATGAACAGCGGATTGATAATGCAATACTTTCCTTAATTGATAGACATCAAGGAACTCACATAGGCATAGCTATACGAACAAAAAGGTCGATTAAGTTCTATAAAAAGTACGATTTTTCATGGATCTGATTAATCAAAAACTTAGAGAAAATAAAAATATAGAACAAAGATGTAATTAAATTGGGAGTTATTACGACGAAGTATTCAACAAATAAATCTACAAAGGACCGTTTTAAATACAAACTTTCTACGCCATAGCCATTGAAAGGTTTTATTCATGATTTATCGTCTGACATTTATATTTGTGAGCATGATTCTTATTGCCACATTTCTGCTGCTCGCACATCGCTGGCCCAACTTGAATTGGGCCTGGTTAATTTTTGCGCCCATATTTCTGACAGGTTTACACGACCTGTTACAGCGTAAACACACTATCCTGCGAATTTATCCTGTTATTGGGCATTTTCGCTATGTTTTTGAGTCATTCAGAACCGAATTACAGCAATATTTCGTGGAGTCTGATCTGGACGGTAAACCGATCAGCCGTGAATTTCGCAGCCTGGCCTATCAGCGAGCAAAAAAAGATGACGATACCCGCTCTTTTGGCACTATATTCGACGTATATCGAGATGGCTACGAATGGCTCAACCACTCCCTGGCACCCACTAATTGTAAAGACTGCGATCTACGAATTAATATTGGCGGGCCAGCTTGTACAAAACCTTATTCGGCTTCTCC
>CAXBKC010000292.1:0-5621 GCA_963975615.1 uncultured Oleiphilus sp. | reverse complement strand
TTTTCCCAATTGAACGACAAGTCAATAAAAAACCAAATAGTGTAGCTGAGAGCAGAATTATAGGCACCTACGGAACTGCTCGTGATATCACCGAACGTAAAGAAGCTGAAGAATTCATAAACTTTCAGGCCTACCACGACTTGCTAACTCGCCTTCCAAATCGAGCATTATTTAAAGACCGCTTAAACGTTTCTCTAGCACAAGCAAAACGCAATAAATCTAATTTAGCCGTTATGTTTTTGGATCTTGATCGTTTTAAAATTGTAAATGATACCCTTGGCCACGCCATGGGAGACCGGCTTCTTCAGTCAGTTGCCCAACGCTTAGAATCGTGTGTTAGAAATTGCGACACCTTATCTCGCTTTGGAGGTGATGAGTTCACCTTATTATTACCAACACTTTCTACAACTGAAGATGCGCGCATCATCGCCAAAAAAATTATTAAAACCCTAAAAGACCCATTTATATTAGGCGGCCATGAAGTCTATGTAGGCGTTAGTATTGGCATTGCCGTGTATCCGAATGGTGGCGATAACGTCGATCAACTTATCCAGAATGCTGATGTAGCTATGTATCACGTTAAAGGTCGTGGTAAAGACGGTTATCAGTATTACAACGAGGCTATGGCAATTCATACGTCTAACCGTTTGAATCTTGAACGTGACCTTAGAAATGCTTTGGATAACAATGAGTTCAGAGTTTATTACCAACCTCAGATTAGCACGATTACCGGAAAAATGGTTGGTGTAGAGGCTTTGGTAAGATGGCAACACCCTGAGCGAGGCTTAATCTTTCCTGGAGAGTTTATTCCTCTGGCAGAAGAAACCAGACTAATGTCAGACATCAGTGACTGGGTGTTAAACACAGCGTGCAAAGAAGTCAAAACTTGGATCGATAAAGGCCATACAGATATACGTTTATCTGTAAACTTTTCGCCATTACAGGTAGAACATCCAAGATTTGTTCAACGTCTGTTAAGCTGCCTGAGGCAAACTCGCTTTCCACCTAATAATTTTGAAATTGAATTAACTGAAAATGTGATCATGAATGATTTGGAAAATATGACACAAAAACTCAGGCAACTTTCAGAGCATGGTGTAACCATCGCAATAGATGATTTTGGCACTGGCTATTCTTCATTAAATTATTTACGCAAATTACATATTCATACTTTGAAGGTAGACCAGTCATTTATACAGGATATTCGCGATACACATAATGAAGCTTGTATCGTCAATGCAATAATATCGATGGCTCATGGCTTGAAATTAAATATTATTGCAGAAGGGGTAGAAACTGAAACACAATTAAATTACTTGAAATCCTTAGGCTGCCATGAGATTCAAGGCTTCTATTATGGCCGAGCAGTTCCTGCAGACGAAGCGTTTGCTAAGCTAGGCTTTAATGCAAATCAGTTGATCGCAGTTTAAAAAAAAACACAAGACCTTAGAGGTCTTGTGCTTTGGCTTTTAAGCAGGAAAGAGTTACTTAGACAAGTCCAATAGCAATTTATTTAAACGACTCACAAAAGCACCAGGTTCTTTCAATTGCTCTCCGCTTGCGAGCGCAGCTTGATCAAACAGAACGTAGGTTAAATCATTAAAACGCTCATCATTTTGCTCTTCATTAAGTTTTTTAACTAAAGGATGCTCAGGGTTCACTTCAAACGTTGGCTTCGACTCAGGTACCTTCTGCCCAGCCGCTTCCATAATTTTCTTCATCTGTGCATCCATATCGTGCGCACCAGAAACCAAACAAGCTGGCGAGTCAGTCAAACGCTGAGTAATACGTACTGTATCAACTTTGTCTTTCAGCAATTCAGAAATTTGTTTAATCAAACTTTCGTATGTTTTACTCGCTTCTTCTTGCTGCTTTTTGTCTTCTTCGTTTTCTACTTCGCCAAGATCAAGCTCACCTTTGGTAATATCCTGAAGATGCTTACCTTCAAACTCGTTCAAGTAAGAAATCATCCAACCATCTATGCGATCACTTAACACTAATACTTCAATACCCTTCTTGCGGAAAATTTCCATGTGCGGGCTACTGATACCAGCCGCATACGTTTCAGCACTGATATAGAAAATCTTTTCCTGACTTTCTTTCATGCGAGCAATATAGTCATCAAGAGAATGCGTTTGTTTACCGTCATTGTTGTTGGTCGAGGCAAAGCGAACTAACTTGGCAATTTTATCTTTGTTGGCATAATCTTCAGCTAAACCTTCTTTAATAACCTGACCAAACTCGTTCCAGAATGCCTGATACTGCTCTGGCTCATTCTTAGCCATTTTAGTCAGCATATCCAAAACACGTTTTGTTAATGCTGTTTTCATATTATCAACAGCTTTATCGCTCTGAAGAATTTCACGCGAAACGTTTAAAGATAAGTCTTTCGTATCGACTATACCCTTCACGAACCTTAAATATAAAGGTAGGAACTGCTCTGCGTCATCCATAATAAAAACACGCTGAACATATAATTTAAGCCCTCTTGGTACTTCGCGATTATATAAATCAAAAGGCGCTTTAGAAGGAATATATAACAAGCTAGTGTAATCCAACTTACCTTCTACACGGTTATGAGACCAAGTAAGTGGATCTTGGAAGTCGTGAGAAATATGCTTGTAGAAAGACTTGTAGTCCTCCTCTTTTACTTCTGACTTAGATAAAGACCAAAGTGCCGTTGCTTCGTTCACCGCTTCTTCTTTTGCGACTTCTTGCTCTTCACCTTCCGCAGCGGGTGCTGGTTCTGACATCATCACAACAGGGAAAGAAATATGATCAGAATATTTTTTCACTAAGCTACGTAAGCGCCATGAATCGGCGAACTCTGCTTCTTCGTCTTTAAGATGTAAAACAATAGAAGTACCGCGTTCAGCGTGCTCGATATTAGCGATAGTGAATTCGCCCTCACCTTCTGAACTCCAATACACGCCATCGGCTTTATCAAGGCCAGCTTTACGTGTAAACACTTCCACTTTTTTAGCTACAATAAATGCAGAATAGAAACCAACACCAAACTGGCCAATTAGCTGCGAATCCTGTTTGCTATCGCCAGAAAGTTGCTTCATGAACTCTGCGGTACCAGACTTAGCAATCGTACCAAGATGGCTTATAACGTCATCACGCGACATACCGATACCGTTATCGGTAATCGTTACCGTTTTCGCTTCTTTATCAAAATCCAGGCGAATTTTTAAGTCACCATCATCTTCATATAAAGCATTATTAGACAGCGCTTCGAAACGAAGCTTATCTTCAGCATCCGAGGCGTTAGAGATCAATTCACGTAAGAAAATTTCTTTGTTGCTATACAACGAGTGAATCATCAAATGTAGAAGTTGCTTAACTTCCGTTTGAAAACCCATAGTTTCTTGTTTGGCTTCTATATTTTCGTTTGTGCTCATAATTAGCTATCTCTCAATTACGGTAGAACTAAAAAAGAATGTGGACGTGTTAGCAGTTAAACCAACAATATCTAACTGGTGATAATAACCATGGCTCTTATGTGGGGGTCGCTCTGATTTTTTCAAGATTTTTTCTAATGAAAATTCAATTATCAGAATATAAAGAGGAGTATTTTGAAATGACTGTCTTATTTATTGACTAATAGCCTATACATTAGAGATATGTAGCTTTAAAAGTCTTATTTAACTATATAAAGTAAAACTCTAACTGACCTTTAAATAATGCGAATCAATTAGAACCTTAAGTGTCGCCTGCTTGATCTTTAGCGATTCCCCTTTAACGCTTCTTTGTTATAACTCTGTCGCATCAGGAGCAATAACAAACCAGCATTTAAAAACATCACTAAGCCATAAACAGCAGGAACAATAGCAATCTCGGAATTATTTAATAGTGTGGCCGCTATAAAAATACCTGTGGCGCTATTCTGAACTCCAATTTCAATACTTACAGTAGTACTTTGTCTATCATCCAGCCGAAATAAACGTGCAGCAAAAAACCCTAGAGCCATGCAGGTAAGGTTCAGAAAATAACTTACTGGGCCTGCTGAAATGATGTAATCGGTGAACTGCCCCCGCTCTTTAAAAAGAATTGCAGCAATGATAAGAACAAAAAGTACCGTAGTGAGTTTATTCATTGGCTTTTCTAAACGAATAGCGAAACTCGAATAATAATTTCGAACTAGCATACCCAACATGACGGGAAACAAAGTGATCATAAACAACTTCATATTGGTGCTGCCGATAGGAAGTGCGGTTTCTACTGTTGCATCCATGAAATGAAACAAAGCAAAATTGATAACCAGGGGAATGGTGAAAATAGTGATACAGCTACTAATTGCTGTCAGCGTTACCGAGAGAGCCACATCACCACGCGCTAAATAAACAATCATGTTTGATGTAGCCCCACCGGCACATGCGACTAAGACCATGACACCAACAGAAATCTCGGGTGTCAGTCCAAGCTGAGAAGCAAATAAATACCCTACTAAAGGCAGTAAGAGAATTTGGCCGACAATACCTATCGCGACAGCTTTGGGATAAATAAAAATACGTTTAAAATCTTCTGTTACCAGCGAAGTTCCCATGCCAAACATAATAACGGTGAGACTTAATGGAAGAACTATTGTCGTTAGGGCGCCATTCATATTTTTTCTTTTGCCTGCTTTTATTATTCTGAGAGTGCTATTCTTTAGCCTAAAATCGCTTTCCTACTTCCGAAAAAACACGCTTTCCTAGAATGTATCGTTGCGGTAAGGGGCACCCAAGCGATCGAGCTTGCGTAATATTCCTGGCCAAGCAATCATGCCCCCTGCTGATTTGGTTACCTGATCAACTGCTGCTTGCATACCTTCGACAATCTTAGGATGAATTTGGGTTAGCTCCCCACCACCGGACTGAGCAAGTAACTGGATTTCACACGCTCTCTGTAAGACATACATATAAAGAAAGGCATCAGCAATGGATTCAGCGCAGGTCAGTAAGCCATGATTGCGCAAAATCATAAAATTATTTGCTCCCAAATCGACAACTAAACGCGGTTTTTCATCAGCACGCAGTGCAACACCCTCGTAGTTGTGATAACTCAGGTTTGTCAATGGAAATAGAGATTGCTGAGATAAGGGTAACAATCCAGATTTTTGAGCGGATACTGCAACCCCTTCATTTGTATGTAAATGAAGTACGCATTGAGCATCTTCTCGAGCAGCATGAATTGCACTGTGAATGGTAAAGCCCGCAGGATTAATATCATAGCCCGATTCGCTAACCTTATTCCCGTCAATATCGACCTTAACTAGACTTGCCGCACTAATTTCATCAAACATCATGCCATAAGGGTTAATTAAGAAGTGATGCTCTGGACCTGGTATACGAGCAGATATATGGGTAAATACCAGGTCATCCCAGCCATAGTGAGCAACGATGTTATAACAAGCCGCAAGATCTATACGGCTTTGCCATTCTGCCTCACTGACTTTAAGTTTAGTCGCACCAACTGACATCTATTTCCCCTTATTATTTTTATCTCTATATTTGAATCTAATTGTGGTCACTCTTGCCAGACAACCTTGTCTCTAGACTCAATTGCTATGGTGTCTTGGTATTTGCCTTCAAGCTCTGAGCGTTTTATTTTTAAAGTTGGCGTTAATAGCCCATTCT
>CAXBKC010000291.1:0-5669 GCA_963975615.1 uncultured Oleiphilus sp. | reverse complement strand
TTCTAGAAGAACAGGAAATATTGTGTCTACTTCATTAAACGCTTCTTGTCTTTTACATGCTGCAACGACTAGAAGATCCATAGGGAGAGATTCAATTATTTTTTTAATATTCCAACGCTTAAGTTGGTTCTCAATTGGATATAGAGCATTTACCACAAAAGAAGCATCAGGTTTTGTAATAAAACGTGGGATTACGTCTGTTATGGATGAATATGCATAACATTCTCTTAAAGCTTTTTCTAAATCTTCTGCGGTATTATTTTCATTAGGTGACTTAAGCGAACTCAACAATTGCCACATTGTCGAGATGGAACTTGCTGTGTTGTTTTGCAACTTCTTTGCTAATGTTAAGTCAATCTTTATATTATTTTGAGCAAGGATTTTATAGCTACTGACTAGCTCATCGTCATACTCATAGTCTTCAGATTCTGTTTCCTTTACCTCGTGATTGATATCCTTAAGGTAGGTGTTAAGTAATTCATGTCCCGATTTTTCTTCCGCTATAGATGCAGCTATTTTAATCAAGTCTTTAGAGTTGGTAGACTCAATCTGTTGCTTAAAGAACACATCAAAACCAAGCAATGGTTTTAGTTTCATCAGGGCTTGCGTATCAGATATCGAAAATGCTGTGCGTATTGGTTCAGCAATTAGTTCACTCTGTGCAATTTCAAATGAGGTTTGAAAATGTAATGCTGCTATCTGCCTTGACCAATCTTCCTTTGCTCCACCGTACTTACGAAGTACCTTGTGGGTTGCCTTGAGCTTTCGATCTAGCTCTTTTCTTTTTTCGATATCATGCGACGAAGTAAGTTGATTAAGCTCACTAAGTAACTCGGTAACCAATATATTATTGTCACGAACTGCCATAATATAGGCAGCACAACATGCACCATTTAGAGCGTTATTATCTTCTGGGCAACTGTCTATTTTAGAACCGACTCGGTTAACGAGACTCTTTAAGTATCGCGGAGAAATTCTTTTCCCCCAAATGTCTATTAGGGTTTTTACTCCCTCCATTCCTTCTATATCGGGAAGCGTTTGCTCCCAATATTTATCGAACTGTTCACGCCATCCTGTTGCTACAATTGGTGGCGCAGAAAAAGGAATAGGGATACGTTTAGATATAAACTCTTTACCAGATTGGCTTTCATCAACGGCACTTTTCTCAAGCGCTTTAGCCAAATGTTCTTCAGAGTAGGGAAGCAATATTCTAAACCTCTCACTGCCAAGTGAAGTGAGAATTTCAATATCACTCCACAATTCACGAGCGATATCAGGCGATACGCGATCAATGTTGTCGATGACGAGTAGAAGCGTTTTATCTTGTGGAATGAGTTTGGCAAAAGTATTGAATGTTTCTCTAAGTTCAATAGCGCCCACTTCTCTATTTATGTCAATGGTTTCACTAATAGTGTCGGTACTATTACGCTTCACCAAGTCACCTAATCTAGTCTTGATCCCAAATAATTTCATTATACCGTACACTAGTGCTGGCAATAAAAATAAACCTACCGAGAGCACACCACTAAGTTTGTCTAAGTTTGGATCTTTCTGAGTCAATTCGAATAGAAACTTAATTGAGGGTTTAATCTGTAGCGCTGATATACCAAGGGAAAATGCAAAGACGATTGCCGAAAATGAAATATGGCTAGTGGTAGCTTTTGTATACTCTAGCCTTCTACCCATCGCGATTTCTACCGCTTTATTCAGCTCAATGAGTTGTGAATGATTTTTCTTACCCAGAAGTATCTTTAGTTCCGCTTCGATAGTTAGTATCAAAGCAGGTTTTAATGTGGTGTGATATTGGTCTGCATCAAATGTAACTATCTGAAAGCCTTTATCCTGCACCTGCTGCTTTAAGATATTTATGACTGTGCTCTTACCCGCACCAAGATTACCTTCAATCCCAATAATATGTTGAGTGCTATCATTAAGGAGAACGTTAGCAATAGCACCTGCGACTTGACTGTGCCCTTGACCACCGAACAGATCCGTTTCAACAGGCTTTTCATTCTGATACTTTCTTATTGTACTCATAGATACAATGACTCTCTAAGTCAAATTCCTTGTAATCAACAGCATACCAGATATTCCACGAAGTTATAGTGACTGAATGCTGAAGTCCTCTTGCTTTCATAGAAAGTATAAAATGCACTAGATAAAGTAAGTCAATGTAGCTTACGGCATTTGCCAGCGATTTGTCCCGCTGAAACATAATGGGGCAAAAATTTGTTTGCTTCCTAACCTATTTCTGGACACTCCTGTGTTATAAATTTTACTAATTTAGGACGATATAAATTAGTTGAAGTGCGATAAAACGCAGAAGTGTCTAGTGTTCTATGGAAAGCCCAAGCGCTTAAACTTTCATGTTAATTGGCTATAGAGTGTATTTGGGTGACTTTTAGTGATAGTTAAATAAGTGGATTTCTTCCAACAATTCATGTCAGATAAATACTTGTGATTTCAAATACCTCGAAATCAACCAAAACGTTATAATGCTCCGCATTTATCAAAACCTCATCTCTACTAAGTCGGGGCTTTTCTGTATCTATAATGATTTTTGTTACACTAGTGCAACGGAGGGCGTATGGCTGAAACCGACAAAAAATGTTTAGAAGCAAAGAAAAACCATCATCATGTATGGGCTAACTATATGAAACGATGGTCGCCTGATAACAAACAGGTTTACTACACGACTAAGAAGAATAACGATATTCGCTTCGATAGTGTCAAAAACATTGCTGTTGAACGTGATTTTTATCAAGTAAAACCACTTACGCCTGAACATGTGCAAATAATCAAAAGATGGTCGTCAAAAAGCCATAAAGACCTACACGAGCTGCACATGTCTTATCTAAGTGATTACCTAGCAATGCAATGCTTGGAATCGCTGTATAAACAAGGCGGTAAAAAAGATGAAATCGCTGATAAGATGATTGAAGCTTGGAAGTGCAACGGTGTTGAAAACTATCACACAGCTCACGAAAATGAAGTTCAAGAAACTCTAGAGGCGCTTGCAAATCGAAATTTATCGGTACTTGATAAAGACGATAATATGATTAAGTTCATGCAATTCTATGGTCAACAAATTGCGAGAACTAAAAACTTCAAAGATACGATAAGCAACACAGCAGCCAATCATATTAAGACTTTAACGCTAGAGTGTTGGTGGTTCATTAGTTACATGTTCGGTATGAATTTAGGTCGATCACTTTACTTAGACAGAAAAGACGACATTCATTGCCTGCTGCTCAATGACACAGATACACCGTTCATTACTTCTGACCAACCCATTGTTAATGTTCATCAAGCGTTAACCAACGAGATTAAACCACCAAAAGATCATGAATGTGATTTCTACTATCCGATATCACCAAATGTTGCTTACATGATAAACAAATCAAATCGTTTTCAACGCGGCAAGGTTCAAGTGTCAGTTGATATTGTAGAAGAAATGAATATCGAGATAGCCAAACGTGCGAATTTTCATATCATTGGCAACAGTGAGGAGTCGCTTAAGCCTTATAAGAAGTTTGTTGGTTCAAATCTCAAGGCTGTTAAAACAGTCCATACAACACCGTACTTGCATGAGTAAAAGTAAGTCAAATAATGAAACAGGAAATTCGGCGATCTCAAAGGCTAACCAGCTTTGGGGCAATAACGATTTAGATCGGTCACTCTAAGCCTTACCTGGACATTAATGGGTTAGTGCAAAGGGTCTAAAAATGGGTAGTGGGATTAGTAAATGTATGGGGTTCAATTAAAGTTTACACTGCCCCACATATCCTTAATGAACTGCTAAGGTTCAGTCACTATGAAACTAATTACGCTTTAGATTGCGCACCTATCTTTGTTAACAATGCAGAAAAAGATGGATTATCAGAAATAAGTTTATCTAAATCAACACTCCTTGCATACCTTCGAGCCATCTTCCCATTATAATCAGAAAGTATCATCATTGCGTTGTAAACCTCCACTGAAACGTATTTTCCAAGCCATGACTCAAGGTCACAATTTAAGACAACTAGATCTAAGCCAAGATCCTCAAGTTTATTTATCACCTTTTGTTGAACATCAGGATCTGATATTGGTGTGATAAATACTCCTATGTTTGCTGCGTAAGTCTTTACAAGATGCTCAGCAAGTTGTGCAACAGCAAGCTGACCTCCAGCCGGAAAAACATCAAAATTGGTATTAGTGTGAAAACGTTTAAATAATGTTTCGATAATTCTGGCATCTGCTTCACTTTCAACCAGAATACTCCAAGGTTTATTCTGAGTTTGTATATTGTGATTAGTTTGTTTTTCCTTAGAAAAATAAACTTCTAAGGGGTAAAAAGGTTGGCCATAGTCAGCTGCATAACGCAATTTCACATAGATCGCGTCACGCATCGTAATTTCCCCTGACTCAATAAGCAAAAGATCTTGACGTCCGAAAAGAATAAGATTTAATTCTTTTCCACTTAGCAATGCATCTACAGCATCCGTACTATAATCCGACATTGAAAAGAAAACACCGATTGTACCTATCAGTTTTCCATCAACTTTCCCTTTAAACGAATATAGTGCAGAGGCGGGAATAGTTTTAGCATGCCATTTAGCTTCTAGTAAGTAAAAACTATGGTCAATTGAGAACGACCCATCAATTTCTTCTCCTGATGGCCGCATACTCGTACGAGGTGCCATTTCTTCTTTTGACAACATATCATTAAGGATACGTTCAAAGTGTCTACCCCGTTGCTGATACCATAGGTTATTAGCTGATTTTGGTGGTTCTAACAGATCTTTTATTCTAGTAGTTTCCAAATCAAATTCTCCGTATAAAAAGTCATTTTACACAAGGTCGTAAGGTATTTTTGACGCCGAATGGGGCAGTAATGGGTTAGTTAAACCACTCTAATGAACCTGACATTGATTATAAAAGCAGTAATTCGCTCAAGCCCTTTTACCTCTTGTACCAGTTTTTATCTTCATATACAGAACTACAGATAAATTGAACAATTTATTATGTGTCAGTTCCTGCATAGTGATCTTGGACGACTTCCATAGCAGACTCTTTGGCGGCACTATGGTCATCAAAAGATTGTTTATAGAAATAGAAAAATGCGACTCCGAACTCAGCTAACTCTATGAATATAAAATTATTCGTAGAGTGAAAAAAATGAAAGTCTTTATTTTTAGTATGGATAATACAAAGGGAATTAAGCCTATCAGCCTTTGATTTCACACTCAATACTTGCAATGCCGAGCGAAAATTTGAAAACACCTTTGCAGGACTCGTGTCCATAGAGCCTTGAAACATTGCAATAGGCATTTTGCCAATAAAAGGAATGTACTTTACACCTTTTACCTTATTTAAGTTTCTGCGAAGGTCGAGTACTTGAAATTTGTACTCTAGAGTTTCTAACCATAGGATGATTAACTCTAAGGTCTCTTGTGAGAACTCTTGGTTACTAACATCGACTCTTTCAAATTCATGCTTCAAATGTCTCTCCAAATAACCAAGGAGATTCGAGTTGCAATCTTTGCATGCAGGTAGTGTAGTTTTATTGTAAGTCTGATAAATACCGTTAGTTGTTGTTTCGAAAGTTCGTTTAGTACAGCGATTATAGACCCATTGAGGTATCACGTGCTCTCTAGTCAGTTGATCTTGAGAACCACAAATTATGC
>CAXBKC010000290.1:0-5681 GCA_963975615.1 uncultured Oleiphilus sp. | reverse complement strand
AATTGGGAGCAAAAGCCTCTAACTGCTCGCGATAACAAATAATTTGCTCTTGCTCGCTTGGAAAGCGTTCATTGATCATAAAAGGAACTTCGGTTCGATATAAGCCAACACCTTCTGCACCCTGATTAATAGAACGAACCACATCTGTCATGAGGCCGGTATTCACCCAAGCCGAGATAGTGTGCCCGTCAGTTGTTTCACAGGGTAAATCTTTTAGCGCCTCAAGGCCTTGATCTAAGAGCTTCTCTTCTTCGACGATTTGACGGTAATAGTGCTTAAGCCTTTCAGAAGGGCTGACAAATAACTCACCATTATAGCCATCAAGAATTAGGTCCTTCCCATCGAGACGATTTAACGGCGCATCTAGTACACCCATGATCGTTGGAATCCCCATAGCTCTTGCCAAAATAGCAACATGGGAGTTACCGGAACCTTTCACCGAAACTAAGCCTACCAACTTCTCTCGTGGCACCTCACCTAGCATGGTAGGTGTCAATTCATCACTGACTAAAATAGTATTATCAGGGAAAATTAACTGTGCTTTAGCGTCTTTTTGCAAGTAAGAAAGAATTCGCCGCCCCAAGTCTTTAATATCGACAGCACGCTCACTTAAATACGCATCATTCATCTGTTCAAAATGCCGAGCATAATCGCTAATAATTATCTTTACAGACGTTTGAGCTGATTTACCGGCCTGGATACGCACCCTTACTTCTCCAGCAAGAGCATTATCATCGAGCATATTAATATAGACATCGAACAGCGCCTGTTCTTCTGGCCTTAGCCGAGTAGATAAACGCTCACCGACTTGTTGAATATCTAGACGAACAGCCTGAACAGCTTGTTCAAAAAGAGCGATATCTTGTTCTATATCGTCAGAATCTCTATCTGGCACACCGTCTAAGTCTGCCATTGGAAAAATAACAACACTTCGGCCAATGGCGACACCTGGCGCACCGGCAACGCCTCGGAAAATAATATCCTGCGCAGCCACCCCAGTTAAGGCAGTAGACTCCATTGCTCGAGTGATTTCGGAATGCACAATAACACTAGCAAGTTGAGTCGAAATAGTGACAAGGAAAGCCTCTTCACCCTCATCAAACTGGCGACTATTGGTAGCCTGCTGAACAACAATCACACCAAGCACTTTTTTATGCTGAATAATGGGCACACCCAAAAAGCTTTCAAAGCGCTCTTCCCCAGTCTCTGGAAAATAACGATAACGCTCATGCTTTTGTGCATGCTCAAGATTTATAGGCTCTTGACGAACCCCCACTAAACCAACCAAGCCTTCAGAGTAACCCAGACTAACTCGACCAACAGCATCTTTTTTAAGGCCTTGGGAGGCTTTTAATATATATCGATTCTGCTCATCATCTAAAATATAAACAGAGCATACTTCTGTCGACATGGCGTCCTGAACCCGACGCACAATAATATCAAGCGCCTCATCCAGACCTTCTGCATTATTAACTTCCTGAACAATGCTTCGTAGTACGCTTAGCATCCATCGATATCCTTTAGGTGGTGATAGATAAGCCAGTTACGGCAAATCATTTAAGATAGGTACCACACTGTTTAAATAAATCAGAAGACAATTCTTTCATTGCCCGTCGGTAAACTTCTCGTTTAAAAGAAACAACTTGCCCAAGCGGATACCAGTAACTAACCCACTGCCACTGATCAAACTCAGGATTAGTACTCGCATTCATAGAAACCATAGAGTCTCCACAATGCATCCGTAGCAAGTACCATTTTTGTTTCTGCCCAACACATAAAGGTAATGAATGATGACGAATCATTTTTTTGGGTAGGCGATAACGCAACCACCCCTTAGTTCTAGCGACAATTTCTACATCACAAGCCTGAAGCCCTACCTCTTCATATAGCTCACGATATAATGCCTCTTCAGGAGTCTCGGTAACTTTGATACCGCCTTGTGGAAACTGCCAAGAGTTTTGTCCGATTCGTCTTGCCCATAACACTTCATTGAATTGGTTCGCGAGAATAATTCCGACATTCAGCCTAAAGCCGTCAGAATCTATCACTGTACAATTCCTTTAAAAATTCATATTAATTACATTCTTCCAGAATTTGTTGAATTCGGCAAACCTAGTTATACGTAATCGCTTCATATTTCACTAAATTTTAGACCAGATCAGGATTTTTTCACTTAAGTTCTGATATCCTCTTAAAACATTCCTCAATTGTTGTTTTTATAGGAGAAGCCGCGTGGCTTTAGCTATTTTTGATTTAGATAATACTTTGCTCGCCGGTGATAGTGACCACGCATGGGGAGAATTTCTTGTTGAGAAGGGTATCGTCGACGCAAAGCTATATAAACAGGCTAATGACCAATTTTTGAAAGATTATCAAACTGGCAACTTAGATATACAAGCCTATCTAGAATTCGCTTTACAACCACTCATTAATCAACCTTTATCCAAACTTCATGCACTAAGAGAAGACTTTTTTGAAACTAAAATCAAACCTATCATGTTGTCGAAAGGTATCGATTTACTGCAATCTCACAGAAACAATGGCGATTTCATTTTAATTATTACCGCCACCAATCGCTTTGTGACTGAAGTTATCGCGCAAGCGTTTAAAGTCGATGACTTAATTGCAACTGAACCAGAAATAATTAATGACCAATATACTGGTAAAGTGGCGGGTACACCGAGCTTTAAGGAAGGAAAAATCACTCGCCTGAATGAATGGCTAAAAGATAAAGATCATAAACTATCTGGCGCATTTTTTTATAGTGACTCCCATAATGACACACCGCTTCTCGAATTAGTCGACTTTCCTGTTGCGGTTGATCCTGATGATATTTTGAGAAAAACGAGTGAACAGAATAATTGGCCAATTCAATCTCTGAGAGACTAACGCTATGCCAAACTACTTTATATTTAAAAGTGCGCATACCCTTTCAGTATTGGTGATATTTTTTAGCACCCTGCTCGTTTCATGCTCAGACTCCGAAGACTCTCCAAAATTAAACAATACAAGCAAACCAAGCGTATCGATAAAACCAAAACAGCAAACACCTTTAGACAGGCAAAGCTCGCCCGAAACGGCAAAACTGACTAGCATAATTGATGAGCATTTTTCTCAGCTTACCCATGAAAGCAAGCAAATTAATGAGACCTTAATTGCCTTTACCCAAGAACCATCCCAAGACGGCCTTCAACAAGCAAGCGAAGCCTTAGATAAAACGCATTCGCTATTTGTAAGTGGCAACTTTTTAGATACATGCTGTGGTATTTATTCCCCAGATTTAACAAACAGTGAAAACGACTTAGCGAAGCTTTCAATCAAAACAAAATTAGACCAATACCCTCTATTACCAGGTTATTTAGATGCCGTAGAGGGATATCCATACAGTGGCCTGATCTACTCAGACATCCCGATCACTCGCGAAATCATGGAGCAAGAATTCCAACTTGGCGACCCTGCTTACGTAAGTTTAGGTTTTCATGCTCTCGAACTTATCCTGAAGGGCAGCGATCAGAAGCGGAAAGTCAGCGATTTTTCACGATTAAAAAGTACTCAAGACACCAGTTCAGCTCCCGCAGAGCTTAGACGAACGCTTTATGCTATTTTGCTCGCCGCAGAAATCGAAAATGACATCTCTATATTAAAATTACTCTGGGAGTCGGGCTTAAAAAATCGCTTAGGTCAAAAATCTGATGCCCAAGCAGATAATTTTTTCAATGAGCTATATATAACAGCAGAAAATGAACTTAACGATATCCAAGCTGGTGAATCAACGTCAGAAGAAAATACAAAGACAGATGAACACAGCAATATAGAAATAATCAAACTCAAAAAAGCACTTCTTGAAAGGTTGATTGCGATAAAAAAATCAAGGATGGAAATTTAACTACGCCATCAAGCATATCGGTAGCATAGTTAAATTATTTAAGATGCCTTAAGCAGGAAGAACGCGGACAAAAATAGCTTTAAGGTAATCTGTTTCAGGTATAACAGGAACGATCGGATGATCCGGCCCCTGCCCACCTTGCTCGATAATCTGAAGTTGTTTTTCTAAAGTCTGCCCGGCAAGACTCACAGCTTTCACCAAGGCACTTTTGGACAAATGCATCGAGCATGACGCTGAAATCAGCAAACCATCTTTGCTCAACAATCTCATCGCAAGTTGATTTAAGCGCTGATAAGCCAATTCCCCAGCTTTTTGGTCTTTCCTTCTAGGAATAAACGCAGGCGGATCAGCGATGACAATGTCAAAACGTTCATCCATTTCTTTTAGTTTTTTACATACCTCTAAAACATCACCTTCGATACAATCGACCTTATCCTGAACATTGTTTAGCTCGGCATTTTTAATCACGTAATCTAAGGCTAGGGTTGAGCTATCAACACAGGTTACAGACTCTGCACCAAAGGCAGCCGCCTGAATACCCCAACCACCAATGTAACTGTAGAGATCTAAGACACGCTTGCCCTTAACGTAATCTTTAAGGCGCGCACGATTCATTCGGTGATCATAAAACCAACCAGTTTTTTGGCCTTCGATAATAGGTGCAATAAACTTAACACCATTTTCTGTAAACTCAGCCTCTTGTATATCATCGCCTTTAGCAACGTCGACATAAGACTCCAAGCCTTCAGAAGCACGCATCTTGCCATTATTCTTAAAGATAATGCTTTTTGGTCGGCAGACCTTATCTAAGGCAGCAACAATTTCTGTTTTTAATGTTTCCATACCAACTGAAGAAATTTGCACAACATAAACATCTTCGAAACGGTCAATAACCAATCCTGGCAAGCGGTCACTATCGCCAAAAACCAAACGATAACTTGGCTCAGAAAAAACATTCTGCCTTAAAGAAAGGGCAACTTTTAAACGGTGAACAATTAAAGACTGGTCCATTAATTGTTGAGGGTCACGACTAATGAGCCTTCCAGCAATAAGAGAAGCCGGCGACATAAAAGCCGTTCCTATCACTTTGTCAGAGTGAGACTTTACCTGAACCTGCTCGCCTGGCTCAAAAGATTTAAGCGGTGTTTTCTTTACATCGATTTCATTACTGTAAATCCACAAATGGCCTTGTTTTAAGCGTTTTTCGGCGCCTTTATTTAGTTGCACATGTTTCATAGATTTCCTCATTCTTCAAAGTTTGCGCCTTAATTTTAGCCGCGAAGTATAACAACTCAGATATAAAGCCGTGTATTTATTTCAACTTATTTCAAGACCAAGCAACAGCTATAAAAAAAGCCATAAACAGTAGTTTATGGCTTTTTAATATTGCGAGTATGGTTGTTAGCTTGAGTATGACACATCTAGCTCTCGAGCTGCCTTAACATCGTCAAGCCGCCTAACAGGTAGTGTTACCGGTGCATTCTTGACAATCTCAGGAGAGTTCTCGGCTTCCTTCTGAATCGAGATCATCGCTTCAACAAAGCCTTCTAGCTCATCAATTGATTCTGTTTCGGTTGGCTCAATTAAGAAGCACTCTGGTATTAACAAAGGAAAGTAGGTCGTTGGCGCGTGATAGCCGTAATCTAACAAACGTTTAGCAAAATCCATCGCATTAACACCCAAGTTTTTAGCTTGTTTATTCAAAGTAATGATAAATTCATGCGTTGCACGCCTATCTTTATAAGCCAACTCAAAACCAGCTTTACTCAGCAATACCGCCATATAATTCGCATTT
>CAXBKC010000289.1:0-5685 GCA_963975615.1 uncultured Oleiphilus sp. | reverse complement strand
CGGTTTAGGATTGCTTTCTTTAGTAACTTAAATACATGCTCTACATTTGTGTTTTCGTTTATTTGCCCCTGTGCCTTGCTTAATAATTCAGTCCAGCACCCTCGTTTATAAAGTTCATTCAAATCAATATGAGGATGGAGCACTAAAAAGTTTGTTAGTGTTAGCGGCAGATCTGAGTGCTCTGGATACTGACGAATCAGGCGAGTAAGGTGACTTAAAGTCAGTGACGCTTGGCGAATGTTGCGTAGCACCATTTCCTGAGTATGTTTGGTCAATTCGATGCGACAACCGAGCGGCGCATGTGGAAAGCCTTGTTTTATTTCATCACTGATCGCCCGATTACTTTTGCCTATCAAGGCTCTGAATTTATTCGCAAAGTCATATTCGGGACGAGAATTGCCGACAAAATCTAATACAGTACAACATTCTTTTCCTTCTGATATTCGCAAACCTCGGCCAAGTTGCTGTAAAAAAATGGTTAGGCTTTCTGTAGGGCGTAAGAACAGCAAGGTATCGACTTCGGGAATGTCGACGCCTTCATTAAAAATATCTACCACGCAAAGTATATTGATTTCACCCGAACGAATGGCTTGTTGTTTTTGTTGTCGTTCGTGGCTATTGTCACTGGTGAGCTGGTCAGCTTTGATACCTTTAAGTAATAGTTGCTGAACCATATATTGCGCATGATCGCGGCTTACACAAAAAGCTAATGCTCTCATATTACTAAGGTCGGTGATGATCTCTTGTAAGCTCAATAAAATTTTATCAAAGCGACTTTGGTTATGGGTATATAGATTGGTCAGCTGCGCAATATCGTAACGCCCTCGACTCCATGGAATGTTACGTAAATCCGTATCGTCATCAACGCCAAAGTATTGAAATGGGCAAAGATGACGGCGATTAATTGCCTCAGGCAAACGAATTTCTGCAGCAATCACGCCACCAAAATCACTTAAAATATCACCGCCATCATGTCGCTCAGGCGTAGCGGTTAAACCGAGTAAAATATCAGGTTGGAAATATGCTAATACAGAGCGATAACTGTTTGCTTTAATATGGTGTACTTCATCAATAACGATGTAGTCATAAAAATCCGATGTCAGTTTCAGATGATCTAGTTGGTTGTTTAGGGTTTGAATTGAAACAAATAACTGGCGGTAGTGCGCAGGTGTATGACCACCGACCCATAACTCACCAAAAGTTTCATTACGCAGTACACCCCGATATGCAGACCGAGCTTGTTTTAATATTTCCTCGCGATGCGCCAAAAACAAAAAAGACGCATTAGGCTTTGTCTTTATAAAGCGAGCAAAATCAAATGCCGATATTAATGTTTTACCCGTACCGGTTGCTGCGACCACTAGATTACAAAAGCGATGATGTACACTGCGCTCTACCAAAAGTTTTTCTAAAATCTCGTTTTGATGTGGGAAAGGAGAAATGTCAAAAAAGTGGGATGCACCGTTATCATCATCAGTCTTTTGCTGGCTTAAAGCGCGTTTTAATTTCTCTACACTGACCACGTCACCGCTAAATGCTTCAAAATCATTCGATGCCCAATAAGTTTCAAAAGTACTAAGAGACTTGTGGATGATGTGAGGGATTTCTTGGGAAGTGATCTTTAGGTTCCACTCAAGACCATTCGTTAGGGCTGAGTGTGATAAGTTTGAAGAGCCGATATATCCTGTATGAAAGCCCGTGTCGCGTAAGAAAAGATAACTTTTGGCATGCAGTCGCTCTCGTTCGGTGTTATAGCTTAGTTTCACTTCTGTGTTAGGGAGGCTAGCTAAATACTCAACTGCTTTGGCATCCGTTGCTCCCATATATGAGGTGGTTATAATTTTGAGCTCGCGACCACTTTGCGTAAACGCTTCTAGTTCTTTGCGGAAAATTCTTATCCCAGCCCATTTGATAAACGAAACCAACCAATAGATCTTATCCGCAGACAAAATTTCTCTTTTAAGTTCAGACTCAAGTGATAGCCCAGCATTGCTGCCACAAAAAAGCTCGCTTTGAGTGAGGCCGGTTATAGGGAAGATGTCTTCAATATAATGTTTGAGGTCGGCTGATACTGGGTTTTCAAGTTCATAAAGGCCTGTGAGGATTTTGCCTTGGCTAGCGAGTAAATTATCTTCAATGAAGTCTTTGTCTTCGATCTGATCTTTTAGCCACATCAACAATTCATTAGAGAAGGCTATCTGCTGTTTCAATCTTTCTTCACTAGAGGGAATAGAGTCGATGGCATATTCGAGAATATTAGATAAAAAACGAGATAACCAAATCGATGCTTCACTACTACTTAGTTCACGTTCACCAATATAAAAACGATCACGGTCTAAGCGATTTTCTATGAGTTGAGTAATCAGCTGCTCATAAATTCCAATTTGCTGCATAACTTCCCTTCTAGGCCAATAGTGTTCTCAAGGTCATAGCTATATTACAGCATACCTGATATTACGAAAGTGGTGGAAAGATGGGGGAAGCATCGTGCCTAATTTGTCGTGATGGATGCGCATCATTTCTACTTTTATTATCATAGTAGTTGAAAATCTTAAAACCTAGGCATATATTTATAAGTGCCGAGTAAATAAGAAATTTGACAATGACCGAAATAAACACAAAACGCCAGCAAGTTATAGATTTTGCCAAGAAGCACTCTGTAGTTAGGCCAAGAGATTTGGCAGAGCTAAGTTTGCCTAAAGATTATCTTAATCAACTTTCTCAAGAAGGTATATTGCTAAAATTAGGCCGTGGGCTTTATCAATATTCCGAGAAGGCTATAAGCTCTCATCAGTCACTTTTGGAAGTAGCAAAGCTAGCGCCGAAAGGTGTAATTAGCCTGTTGTCAGCATTGAGCTTTCATGAGATGGGTACTCAAAACCCATTCGAAATTTGGTTGGCTATCGACAGAAAAGGGTGGCGGCCTACTATTGATTATCCTCCTGTTCGTTATGTCACTATGTCTCAAGAAGCTTTGCATGCAGGTGTAGAAGTACATCAAATTGAGGGAGTTGATGTGAATATATTCTGTCCAGCCAAAACTGTGGCCGACTGTTTTAAATATAGGAATAAAATCGGCTTAGATGTCGCAATTGAGGCATTGAAGGAAGGCTGGAAAGTGAGAAAATTCACCATGGATGAGCTGTCTAAATACGCAATAACGTGTCGAGTAGCGAAAGTCATGCAGCCTTATATGGAGTCTTTAGGATGAATAGGGAATTTTATCATGGCAGTAAATAAAGCTTCCTCTGTTCGGCAGCGGCTACTAAATTTAGCTCGTGAGCGAAGTGAGAATTTTGATTTTGTATTGAAACAATACGTTATTCAGCGTTTGTTATATCGCTTGAGCATTTCTGATTATCAAGAACAGTTTCTTTTAAAAGGTGCAATGTTGTTTCTGATTTGGACTGGTGATTTGCACCGTCCCACCAAAGATATCGACCTATTAGGCTTTGGTAAAAATGATGTAGATGTATTAGAGAGAGATTTCAAAGAAATCTGTGCTGTCGAAGCAGATGATGGTTTGGCGTTTGATATTGATTCAATCAACGCTGCTCAAATAAAAGAGGATGCACTATATCAAGGTGTGAGGGTTGTTGGTCATGCATTGCTGGATAACGCAAAGATTATCTTCCAGGTTGATATTGGGTTTGGTGATGCTGTTACACCAAAATCTGAGATTGCATTTGTACCTTCATTTCTTGACCTTCCTGAGCCAATGGTAAGAATATATCCTGCCTACACTGTAATCGCTGAGAAATTCCAGGCGATGATTGCGCTGGGTATAGCAAATAGTCGAATTAAAGACTTTTATGATATCTGGGTGATGGCGTCTGATATGACCTTCGAGGCGTCAGTACTAAGCGATGCAGTTAAGGCAACTTTTGAACGCCGAGAAACAGAGATTAATGATGTGGTTCTAACTGTGTTTGGTGAAGTGTTTATTAATGATGAGGGTAAGCAGAAGCAGTGGAAAGCATTTCTTAGCCGAAATGCACTGAAGAGTGAAATGTCGTTTGCAGATTTAATGGTTAAATTGAAGCAGTTTTTAGAGCCTGTTTATCAATTGGCCTCATCGAATGAAGTGATTGAAGAGTATTGGTCTTCGGAAGAATGGCAGTGGAAACAAAGGTAAAGATTTTTATACTGCAGAAAAGAAAAAACCCTAACAAAATCAATTTATTAGGGTTTAAAATTTGGTGGAGACGGCGGGAATTGAACCCGCGTCCGTCAGTACTCCGCCATCGGCTCTACATGTTTAGGACCCTCTATTTTATTAACCCGTTACGACCCGGAGGGCAGGGTGTAAAAGGCGATCTCCTAAAGTTTCGCGCTTGTAACTGGAGCAGCTACAAATGCTAGCTTGTTCTAGATGACACTCATAAAAACCGCGGTACAAGCACCTTAGCATGAGCGCTCTAGCTAGCTTACGCTGCTAGAGAGTAGTTTTCGTCGTTTGCGACTATTTTTTATTGCGATTGGAGTACGAGTGCCGCAATACACTCGACATGCACCTTTGGTTTCGTTACCAGCGTCGAAGCCATGTCGTCCCCGTAACTTTTCCGAAAAGTTAGCTTTTGAAGTTTACGTTCTGCTTCTGGAAAACAGTGTTTAGCTGTTTTTTGCTATACCAAATTCATTTCTTAACACAGTTGATTATATAGGGGCGGTTTCCCTTAATACAAGAGATCATTTTTATTTAACGTGATCTCTTACAACGCGTTGTTTTTGTCTGTTCCAATCACGCTCTTTTTCAGTTGCGCGCTTGTCGTATTCTTTTTTACCTTTTGCTAAAGCAATTTCACATTTAACTTTATTCTTTTTCCAATAAAGTGCTAATGCAACGCAGGTGTGGCCTGCTTGGTTCATACCTTCTGATATTTTGCCGATTTCTTTTTTATGCAAAAGCAGTTTTCGCATACGGGTTGGTTCAGCAATTATATGGGTGCAAGTAGAGGTAAGTGGGGTGATTTGCACATTCAATAACCAAGCTTCACCGTTCTTCAAAAAAACGTGTGAGTCAGTTAGTTGGGCTTTACCTTCTCTTAAACTCTTTACTTCCCATCCCGCTAGTACTAAACCTGCTTCGAATTTTTCTTCCATATGGAAATCGTGCTTGGCTTTTTTGTTTAGCGCGATTGTCCCGGTAGGATGTTTTGGTTTTTTTGTGGCCATAAAGCGTACTTATTTTCAACTTTGCTGAGGTGTTGTTTGAATTTCAATGATCTTATTCTACACCATGTTTGGTTTAATTGTTTTAGTGTCCCGAAAAATAAGTGGAGAGCAAGCTAATCAAAACCTACCAGAAGTTTTGTCAGGTAGGTACAATGCGCACTATTATTTGTTTAAGTTGGGAAATTCTAGATGTCGCTAAGTATCAATCGGAGTGCGCTTGTTTTGCATTCTACTGAAAGGATGAGTGCTTTGGTGAATGATATTGCCTCCTATCCGCAGTTTTTACCATGGTGTTCGAAGGCAAATGTTATAGAACATAGCTCCGACTTTATGCTAGCTAGTATTGAAGTGAAGAAGGGTGGGCTTAGCCAATCATTTACCACTCGAAATGATCTTTCTAATGAGGGTAAAATCTTAATGGATTTAGTCGATGGCCCTTTTAAGTACTTTAAAGGTGTTTGGGACTTTGTTCATTTAAAAGAAGGTGCTTGTAAGGTTGTTTTAACCTTG
>CAXBKC010000288.1:0-5696 GCA_963975615.1 uncultured Oleiphilus sp. | reverse complement strand
AAACAGCTGCTGAATTAGCCGCCGGAGCGACCGCTGTCACAGGTATTCAATCAATAGCCAATGAGGAAATCTATGCAAATGCAATGAGCACTGCGATTGTAAGAGCGATGGATGTAAGTAGAACGAAATCACGGGCGGTAATTAACCAAAAAATCCTTGAAGAGGATGATGATGATGAAAAATTTTACTCTTTAGAGAATGCTTTAGTGGACATTCAAAGATATCATTCACAATGCTCATTTATGGCCGGATTAGTTGAAATAACAAAAGCATTAGAGCACCAGAACTCCTCTACAAACAGAAACAGTTAGAAAGCAACATTGCGTCCTTTAATGCCAGCATATCAGCTCAGGAACAAACACTTGAAATTAGTCCTAAAGTACGAGGCGAGCATCTAGAAGCTCTAGCTGAAATGAATAAGCGCCTAAAGTCACTCATTCTTGAAAGCGTAGATTCACCC
The DNA here is from genome assembly GCA_963975615.1 of uncultured Oleiphilus sp. Lineage (GTDB taxonomy): Bacteria > Pseudomonadota > Gammaproteobacteria > Pseudomonadales > Oleiphilaceae > PZPK01. The sequence goes on along the minus strand of CAXBKC010000288.1, from coordinate 5,236 downwards.
TCTGAATAAATCGACGATTACTTTCAAAAGTCAGTTATAAGCGACCCATAAGGTCGCTTTATTACAATACTCCAATATTTTACTTTGCAATAAATGAAGTTGATGCCCATACCTAATAGGTGAAGGTGTTTCTATTTATTCTTTAACAAGTACCCTCAAAAATAGATTATTTGACAGCATTAAGAAGTGCTTACATTTTTATTAAACTCGGAGTATATTAATCCAGCAGATTCATGGATTTAGAATTGCGACCAATTACTTAGGTCACACCACGCGCAAGGACGACAATGACAAGTATATCCTCCAGTTTATTATCAGTAGGCATTCTTCTTTCGAGCATGTTCGTCACCCTCGGGGTGATGTTTGTATTGCTGAAACATCGCGACAGAACTGTTAAATTACCAGTCGATCGCGACCAACTTCAACGAATTCCCGCTTTTGGCTTACAGCAAGAGATACAAGACCTCCAAATCAATTTGATTGCCAGTATGCTAATGGGCGTATTGGTTGTGTGTCTGCCATTTGCCGTTAACAGCATTCAAGCACACATTACCGTCGGCAAATTCCCTTGGATGTTTGCCATAACCTCAATGATCGGATTATCTTATTGTGGTTATAAAACGTGGAAAAACTTTTCCAAACTCACCAAATTACGCCTAGGCCACACCGCAGAAATCGCCACTGCCAATGAGCTAATCGGCTTACAAGCTTTGGGCTATCAAGTGTTTCACGACATCCAAGCCGACGGCTTTAACATCGACCACTTAGCCATAGGTAAAAATGGCGTATTCGCCATCGAAACCAAAGGCCGCCACAAGCGCAAACGCGACAGTAAATCGACTAGCGCAACCCAAGGTAAAGACTACCAACTATTTTATAAAGATGGCCGCTTATGCTTCCCATCGTGGTCTGAAACCAAGCCAATAGAACAAGCAACCCGACAAGCCACTTGGGTCAGCCAATGGCTCACCAAAGCTACCGGCCAGCAAGTGTTCTCCAGCCCAGTACTGGTATTCCCCGGCTGGTACGTCACCAGCCAAACTCGGCCACCGTTCCCCATTTTAAATCATAAGCAGTTGGTCAAAACCATACCAGCCGTCCGAACCCAAACACTCAGCCAACAACAAGTCGACGCCATCGTCTATCAAGTAGCACAGAGATGTTTGAGTAAGAGTGAGGTGGGGAAATGATGGGGTTAAAAAAATTTAATCGGTATCCTATTTTTTACTGACTTTAATCAAAGGAAGTTTTTAAAATGAATAATTCACAATTTGGTAGCCGTTGGTACAAATTCGATTTTCACACACATACACCAGCATCCTCTGATTATAAAAAAAAAGGTGAAAGTGAAACCGAGTGGCTCAAAGCACTAATGGCTGAAAAGATAGATTGTGTTGCTATAACAGATCATGTGACCGGCGATTGGATTGATCGATTGAAATCTGCTTATGCTGAACTTGATTCGACTGCAGAATGGTATCGTCCACTTCATTTATTCCCAGGTTGTGAAATTACAGTCAGCACAAGTCAAACTCGCGTGCATATTTTGGCTATTTTTTCACCTTCCTGTAACTCTGCAAAAATTTCAGCTGTATTAGGTCAATGTGGCATAACAGAAGGACATGGTGATGCAGAAGCAACCTGCGCTACTGAGTCTGTTGAAAAAGTTATATCTATTATAAACGCTGCTGGAGGTTCTGCTATACCAGCACATATTGACGGACCTAAAGGTTTGTTAAATGGGATAACAAAAACAAATCATGAAATTGAATCGTGGCTCAATAAGATTGAAGCTGCTGAATTTGTAAATTTATTCTTTCTTGATACGGTTAATCCAGAGCTATCAAAAGCGAGTAAACATTTAGCTAAGCTTCAAGGATCGGATGCACATGAGTGCAGTCGCTTAGGTAAACGTTTTTCATGGATTAAGATGAGTAGACCATCTATTGATGGGCTTAAGCTTGCATTACATGATCATGATTTTTGTGTTGATAATAGCACTGACAATCCTAACTCGACACCTGATGTATTTTTAAAAAGCTTAACTATTTCACAGATGCTTCATTGTGGACGAATTCCAGGTCAACCCGCCGTATTCAATTTACACCCTCTTTTTAATGCTGTTATTGGTGGACGTGGTTCGGGTAAATCTACATTTATTGAATCGGTTAGATTGGCATTAGGACGTGAAAAGGAAATTGAAGACCTTGAACAGATCCATGATGATGTTTATTCTTTCAAAAATGGTGTAACTAAAACTGATACTGAGATATTCGTTGAGTTACAAAGAAGAGAAGAGTCATACCAATCAGTTTGGAAATACAATACAGCACCTTATATCAATAAACGACAAGACGATGGCTGGTCTCCCGATAATGGGAAACCTGAAGACCGCTTCCATATTAGTTTATATAGCCAAAAACAAATTAACGCATTAGCTGGTAACACTAATAGCTTGTTAGAGATTATTGACCGCTCAAACGAAGTTAATCATTCAGCTTGGAAATATCAGTTTGATTTAGAGCTGAACAAGTTTTTAGGCCTTTGTCGAGAAGTGCGTCAACAACAAGAACGTTTGGATAATAAGGGCAATCTTGAGTCTCAAAAAGATGATTTAAATAGTGATATTGAGAGCTTTGAGCAAGGTGGGCATAAAGATATATTTAATGCATATCAAACCTTTTCACTTGAAAAACAGAAAGTTGAAAAGTCAGTGGGAACTTCAGGGCTAATTGAATCAATAGATAGTATCTTATCTGAAGAGTTTGCTGAGCTTGCTTTGGTAGAAGAAGGTGTTGATAAGCCTGATTATGTTACTGAACTAGAAGTAATTCAGAAAACTTTTAAAGAAAATTTGGTTTCAGTTCAGACTGAACTGGGTAAGCTAAAAGAATCGATAACTAAAGCAGCGCAAGCTCGAGAAAAAGCAATTAATGAATCAAGCTGGTATATAAAAGGCGTAGCAGCTAAACAACAATATGACCAAGTTGTACAAGAGTATGCAAATAGGGGGGAAGAACTAAATCCGGAGAAATATGAAGCTTGGCTAACACAAAGAAATGATATTAATACACAACTTGATGAATTAGAAAAAGTAGAGTCTAACTTAGTCAGCAAAAAAGATAAGTGTAATAAATCACTTATGAAATTATATGTATTAAGACGAAGGTTGCAGAGTAAAAGACAAAAGTTCATTCAAAAAGTAATTGGTGGAAATCGTTATGTAAAAATGGAGCTTTTGCCATTTGCTAATAAATCCCAAATAGAAAAAAAATTCAGAGAACATATTGGTGTGGAAAGTAGTTTCACAACGTCTATTTATCAAGACGACCAAACTAATAGTCTATTATTTCAATTACTTTCAAGTGAGTTGCCCTTGAAAGGTATCGCGGGTGAAATTTATAAACTAAAGAATACAATCCAAACCTTAGCTTCTGGAGAGGATGTAACTACTTATAGAGTCGATAATCGGCTGAAGAGTTCTCTTGTACAAAAACTTACACAACAACCCGAAGTTTTCGACCGTTTAATGGCTTGGTGGCCTGATGACCAACTGTCTGTTGAGTATGCAAAGGATATTGACAGGGGTAAGTTTGAAAATATTGAAAAAGGTTCCGCGGGACAAAAAGCAGCTGCAATTCTAGCGTTCTTACTCAGCCATGGTGACAACCCAATTATTGTCGATCAACCTGAAGATGATTTAGATAATGCACTTATATATCAGCTTATTGTTTCTCAAATACATGAAAATAAGAAGCGTAGGCAAATCATCATGGTCACGCACAATCCTAATATTGTTGTTAATGGTGACGCTGAATTTGTAAATGTTCTCCACTTTCATGCTGGGCAAGTTCAAGTATTAGAGGCTGGCGGCTTATGTGAACAAGCTATGCGTGAGCATGTATGTAATATAATGGAAGGCGGAAAAACCGCATTCGATAAACGCTACCATAGATTGAGAAATATTTAATAGAATAAGCGGGGTCAGAGTCTGACCCAACTTATCAAGGTTTAATCAAGGATCCACAAGCATAATATTAAATCAGTGGGGATCCGTCAGACTCTGCCCCCCACTTCCCTTTATACGTCAGTGGTAAGAGAGCCTTTCAATTGAGTATCGAATGTGCCACCTAATGCTTTACAGTCAATATCATTCGGTGAGTCCCATGTCACAGCCGTGCCACGTACAACAGGTCTGATAAATTGCCATGGCCAAAAACCGAAACGATGGCCACCGTTGTAGTCAATAATTGCATCAGCACCTAAGGATTGTGCTTGTTTCACTATTATTGGCAGGACGCTATTAATATTTCCATATCCATTTTTTGCATACTTTAACTGAGTAATAACGGTATATTTTATATCTGATGAAGGCACTCCTGATATCAGGCAGATGGGATTGCTGTGGGATGTAGATTGATTGGCAACGATACTTGTGTTCGAAGCACATGATGTCAGCAGTACCAGACCGGTTAAAAGTATTAGCTTATGCATTAATTGAAATCCTTTCATTTAATTTAATGTGAAGCGCGCTAGTCTATCTGTTTTTCGTATGAATGACATCATAGACAGAGGTCAATAAAATAAGTGGGGCAGAGTCTGAGGGATCTCACTTATCTCAGTTAACGAATAAATGTGGAGTCTGACCTCGTTTATATTATACTTCGAATATTCAATAGAATAGGGAAAATTCATGAATAAAATACTCGTCCTTACAGCCTTACTTTTTTCACTACCTACATTATCATCTGAGCTGCCGATAAAGCTTTCAGGCACAATCCAAATATCAGTAAATAACGGTACGATTGATGCTAACTTTCAACTTGATAACATTCCAAAACTAAAAAATTATCTAATTCTTCTAAATTCAGGCTTTAATATTCAATATTTACGAAATCAGGAAGACACGACTAATTATACCTTCGACAAAATTTACTCCAACGGTTTAAGCGACAGTTTTGGTTATTTTATTCCTGACAGTACAGGTGAAGGTAAGCTTTTACCGTCAACGATACAATTAAAATACACAGGAAAATTCCCCGTAATCAGTAGCATGGACAAAGCTAGTGATCGTGGTGATTGGAAAGGCAACATTGCCTTTAATGGTAAATCAATCCGTACTGATGACTTTCAAACGACGTGGTATCCCATTTTATATGACATTGAAAAAGATAAACAATATCGAGAACTCGCTTATAAAATCGAAGTAACTTGTCTAGATTGCAAATCAATTTAT
>CAXBKC010000287.1:0-5698 GCA_963975615.1 uncultured Oleiphilus sp. | reverse complement strand
TTCATCTCCCGACTTATTCAGTTTAGTGGCTTTAACATCAGCAAATAATCGACCACCTTGCTCGAGCATGCTTGGAATATGCGTAACCGTTTGGCTCTGTTTCGCATCGTATAAACAACCTTGCATACAATGCCCTGATTTCTGACAGTGCTTTCTAGCCGGGGTACTCGATGTCCTTTCCAGGTGAGCTGTTCAGTAGTCTTTTTTAGTAAGCTATTAATAGGATTAAAATATTCATCTGTTGCTTCATGAATATGCAGGTTCTTTTCAATGTCGCTGAAGGCCGCCTGTAAGTCATTTTCGCTATGGTTCGAAATACCATATTTATTAGCCCATAGTTCTAGTTTTTCAGTCGGCGTTCTATAACTATCAGCCCAATAATGTACCGAAGCACCACCCACATTGTTACCATAGACCAACATATTGCCGCCATCATGGCTCGCCCCTAAGCCTCTATCACCAAAAAGCTTACCAGCCATATTAAGCTCATTTTGATCCATTTTATGGCTTGGGTAATATCCGCCCTGCTCGACGATCAATACATCTATACCTGCATCGCTTAGTTTTTTGCCGAGTGTTGCACCACCACAACCGCTGCCAATAATGCAGACCTGAGCGGTAGCAGTATGCATATTCTCGTAATCGCCATATTCAAATATTGTATTCTGCATACACTCACCCTTTTGTCAGCTGCTTGTAGTAGTTGCGCTGCTCACTCATTATTTCGGGAACTTTAGCAAAAGTTCCATCATAGCCAATTAGATCCCATGTAGATGAATGAGAAAAGTAAACCAAATTTATTATCATTCGGGCGGCATTACTGGCTGCACGAATTGAATCAAAGCGTGTATTTTGGAGTTCTTTGAAGCAAAGTAGGCGTTCATTTTTCGATAAATTAGTATAGAAAGAGAAATAGCCATATAAAATAGGCATGGTATTGACCACACTCAGGGCAAGCTTAAAATCACTTTGAATAGACTGACTGACAAAAAATAATTCTTCATCAATTCTTTCAACAAGCAAAGCCTGTTCAACTGAAGGAAAGTTTTTTGCAGATGGTAAAATCACTTCAGCAATAGCTACGATAATTGAGGATTCTTTTCCATCAAGGACTAATAGTTTGCGTTGAACTAATGAATGATTTGGCTCGCTTTGCTTAGTGCAGCCAATTTGGCTGGCGGCAATTAAAGAACTGCCACCAAGAACACCTAACTTGAGAAACTTACGCCTTGGTAGGGGTTTGTCTAGCATTTTGCCCTCCTAACTATTGTCTTTCTAAAGCGTTTTATTCTTTATTGCCTATGCCTTTTAGTAAGCGACCTAAAATATCTGCTCCGGTAATCACCCGAGGTTCAGATTCTGACCATACCAGAATCACATCGGCATGTAGAACCTCATCTGAATGAGGTTCAAGATCATGAGCCAATTTCAAGGCATTCATTGCATCGCCTAAAGAACATTCCACGTCAGTGATAATGAGTGGACGATGACAGTATGAATAAGGGTCTTTGTTTGCATCTTTAGACAACGTTGAACGAATAAAGCCATCTGCATCGAGCATTAATAAAGGCTTATTATTTTCATCAGTCAATAAGACCCACTTATGACCCGAGCGATTTACGGAATGAGTAAACTCGGTGAACTCAGGTGTACCGAATTCTGGTAATAATGGCAGGTCGAGCTTACAAGGCATTTGTAAGATACTATCAGGATCTATCTTTTCACCTTCCTGACTGACTGTAATTTTGTCCATTTGAAGAAAGTTAAGTGCTCCGATACCTTGAACGTGTTCCATATCTGTATCTTCAGATTCGATATGGGCATTGATAATCGCCGTTAATTCTTTTTCCCGAAAATAAGTAATACCCTCTCTTCCCAACCAACCATCTAAAACCAGCGCGGTTAACTTTGCGACAGGAAAAAGTAATATCTGGTAAAACTTAATCACGGGCGTCAATTTTGATGCAACTCTTAGCGCATTTCGAGAAAAGTATGCTTGCGGGATGATTTCACCTAAAAAAGTTATCACAATGGTTGAAAACATAAATGAATACATGCCAGCTAATACCGAATCAGACAACAAGGTGAGTAAAACATTGATAGAAACATTGCCCCATAAAATGGTCGACAGTAAAAAGTTTGAGTCCTCACGCATGGATAAAATGACTTGAGCGCTAGCTTTTCCTTGCTTGGCTTCGACTTCTAACTGTAAACGACTGAGACTAAAAAACGCTAAATTTAAGCCAGAAAAAACTGCGGATTGAGTAATACAAAAAACAATACCCAGCCAGATTAATAATTCGTATGTCATGTGTGTTTTCCAAAATAATAAGCATCGATAAACCACACCAAGCTATATTGAATAACTTGGTATGGTTCTATTTTATTTAAAGAATATTAATTGCGGTAAAGCTTAATCTACCTTCTTAAAGCTGATATCAGGATTAAGAATTTTAATCTCACGTTGTGGGAACGGTATTTCAATACCATTTTCTTTTAAGGTTTCTAGGATGATTAACATGAGATCACCGCCGACTCTGTTTTTGCCGTCATCGACACCGATCATCCAAAATTCGACAAACATGTTAATCCCTGAATCACCAAAACTATCTATTTCACAGTCTGGCCGCTCTTCAAAAGGTACTTCTGGGCCACTTATAACCTGAGGGTGCTCACCCACTGCAAGCTTAATAAATTCAACCATCGCGCGAACATCGGTTGAATATGGCACAGAAAAATCCACTCGAAAGCGTTGTTTAGGATCTTTATGGGTCCAGTTGATAATTAGCGATGAAACAAACTTTTCATTTGGAACCAAGATATCTTTACCATCGTATGTTTCGAGAACGGTATAACGCATTTTAAATTCCCGGACAAAACCTTTCTGACCATCATCTAACTCGACAAAATCGCCAGCGGTTAGAGAACGATCCAGTAAAATGATTATTCCTGAAATAAAATTTGAAGCGATCGACTGTAAACCAAGACCTAGACCAACACCGACTGCGCCACCAAATACCGCTAAGGTGGTTAAATTTACGCCCATCACATTGAGTAGCAACAATAAGATTATGCAAAATAAAGTAACCTCGAATAGTTTCGAAAAGACTTCTTTAGTGGGAATATCCAAGTTGTCTTGCTTTTTAATGATGGCCTTACCAAAATTATTAGAGGCGCGCCCTAACCAAAACAAGAACCCCCCAAAGATGAAAACTCGGACTACGCCGTAAGCAGAGATACTGACATTGCCCACGTTTAGTGATATTTCTTCCAATGACTCTATGACCGTAGGTAATAGATCAAGCATATTCAGCAGTAAAATTGGAAGGCCAATCCACCTAAATAAGGTCGCAGCAAAAGGTTGTACGACAAAGACTCTGATTAAAGAGTTAAAAAACAGTAACACGGCGATCGCGAGTGCCGTTTCAATTAGCCAAGGTGAGTAAGCTAAGCGTTCTCCCATCTTGGTAGAAATTTGTAAGATAATAATGGCGAGTAAAGGAAATAGTATCCCACCTACTCTATAGAAAAATTTTCTTAATGGATGTGCACTATCAAGGGGAATATTCTTTGTTAAACCAATATTACGACGTACTTTATATGCGGCGAAGAAGGCAAAAGCATAGATAAGTAAAATGACTAAGAATTGAACATAGGTTTGAGTGCTGCTGAAAACATTCAACACAAGATTTAAATACTCATTGAAGGAAGTGCTTAGTTCAGTATTTTCCATGGTTATCCGGAATTTATAGTTTTAAAGATAGGATGTGTGGGTATTCTACATGGCTTTAATAGATCTGCTCTACCTATTTTAGTTCCACTCATTTTTTAATGTCCAACATTATAGGGAGCCGCTGTTATTTATTATTTTTATCAGAATATTGAAAATTTAGTTTTAGTGGTGACGGCTTCGAGAACCTTCATGCCTTTATAAGAATTTCCATTGGAATTTAGTTTTGGGCTCCAAACTGCGATACTATATTTTCCAGGATGAATGGCGACGATACCCCCACCTACACCACTTTTACCAGGTAAACCTACCTTAAATGCAAACTCACCTGCTTCATCGTAAAACCCGCACATTTGCATAATTGCATTAATACGTTTCGTCCGTTCAGGACTGATAACAATCTCATTGCTTATTAGGTTTACACCACTTGAGGCTAGAAATAAAAAAGCTTGAGCCAATTCCTTACATGTCATTTCAATCGAACAGAGATGGAAGTATAGATCCAGCACGGCATCTACATCGTTATGAATATTGCCAAAGTCTTTCATGAAATTAATTAAGGCATAGTTTCTAAAGCCCATTGTCTTTTCAGATTCAGCTATTTTAGAACAGTAATCAATGTCGGATATACCTGATGATTTTCTGATGAACTCCAGCAATTCAACTTTGGGGTCAGTTAAACAGGAAAATAAAATATCACATATGACAATGGCGCCTGCATTGATAAAGGGGTTTCTAGGGATACCTCTTTCGTATTCTAACTGGACCAAAGAGTTAAATGCAGAACCGGATGGCTCAACACCAACACGATTCCAGATATCTCCCCCCATAATTTTTAAAGCTAAGGCCAGAGAAAAAACTTTTGAAATACTTTGAATCGAAAACTTTTCATTTGAATCGCCATAAAAATGGTGAGTTTTCTCAACCGTCGTGAGGTGAATTCCTAGCTTTTTCGGATCGACTTTACTTAATTCTGGAATGTATTTAGCCACCTCTCCACAATTGTCACTATCTTCGAAGTCTGCAGCTATTTCACAAAATATCTTTTGATAATCAATAGAATTAATCATTTATTCGTTCATCCAAAACAACTTTTTTGAGGCATCATTTCTCCGTACTCTAACACATTGGAAGTTATTTTGGATAAAGATCTAAATCAGAAACCACAACATACATTTCAAGAAAAACGAAAGCGTTCTAGTAAATAAAAGCTGGTGTATTGGTGTCATTCCCAAGGAAAACTATCGTACTTGTTTCGGGATCCATGGTTAAGGCTATTCGAGGCTCAGAGCTTCTAATCTGGCAAAAGATTCAACGACTAAGACAATGGATTGTCGGCTACGCAGCAATGACGAGTGTGTCAACTTACGTCATTCCTGAGCAGGCAGGAAACCATTGTTTAGTTTCTCTAAGGTCCGCGTTCCTGTCATACCTTGTAGACGACAATCTATTGTTTGAACGACTTGAAGTTGCCAATTGCTGACCTCTGAGGTCATTGTGAAAGTGGCCTTATTATGATTTCTGGTTCGAAGAATTATAGATTTTGCTTCAAAGCTAGCGGTTTTACCTTACCCAAAATCGTATCGCTTAAAGATGAGTTAAAGAAACTCTACAAAAGTCGTTGGAATGTAGAGCTGGATATTCGTCATATTAAAGATACGATGGGGACGGACGTACTAAGTTGCAAGACACCAGAAATGGCAAATAAAGAAATGTGGGTATATTTTTTTGCCTACAATCTGATACGTTTTTTAATGATCAACGGTACTTATCTAACTTGGGTTTAGCCAGCGCCACAACCATAGCGACTGAAGTATACAGACCTACCAGTAGAGCGAGCTCAATTAACTCAGACTCATCAAAGTGCTTTAGTGCATTTTCAAATACTATCTGCTTTACTTCAATATCTTTCACTAGTCCGTCAACTAGGTGAATGAGTGAGATTTCGCTTTCACACCAAATATGCTC
>CAXBKC010000286.1:0-5718 GCA_963975615.1 uncultured Oleiphilus sp. | reverse complement strand
ATAAAGTTTGATGCTGCGTATCTTGCCAAATTAGATCGCTAGTTTTTTTCATGGCGGCTACCAAATTGTTGTTTGAACTCCACTCTAGCCTTATTTCTAACTTACTTCTATGCCACTTAATAGGGACTGCAAATATATCAAAAAATGATGCCTCACTTAAATGAGTTTGGAGTATTAAGTGTTTAGTCGTGCATCAATAAAAAAGTTTCTCGGGCTAAGGTCTGAGGAGCAAAATATTCCTATCTGCGTGTTATAGCCTTGCTCTTTAAGAAATAGAGCTTGATCTAATACTAGCCAGCTTTCGAGAGCTCTTCTGAATACCATTCTAAATAGCTCAGCTCTTTCATAGTGATGGAAGCGTGCTGCACCTTTTTTCTCATAACCCTCAAAGTTAATTGAACAACTAATGTTTAAGTTTTTGATACCCGCTAAATGTAGACAAAAGCTCTGAAAGCTATTCTTGAGTATTGCTGGGCTTAAAGGCGGTGTTTCCAGGTAAGAATCTTCTTGCCGGAGGTCTCGTTGTAAATAGTCAAATCCTAGCCTCCAAGATTGTAGTTGTCGCCTGTTATTAGTTTCTGACATAGATGCTGTTTTGGTTTCTCTGGTCGCTAGCCTTAAGTCTTCAGTATTTAGCTGTAACATACTTTTTTTAGCAACTTCAGATAAGGGCAAGTAACTGCTTGAGCGATTGAAACGATGGTAACAGCAAGGCGAAAAACTAATACGCTTAATGCGCTTCTGACTACAGGACTGAACTAGCTGCTTGTGTAAACCACCGCAGGCGTGAAGCGCGATAGCATGTTGATTCTGCTTAATATATAAAGTCGGGCTCTTGCTTAATACATCACATTGTTGAATCTGAGCCAAGTGGGAAACTTTTCGTTTTTCAGCTAGGTGATTGGCTTGTTGGACAAGATCTAGGTCAATTTCAAGGCCGATTGAAGGCAAGCTACGGACTTCGCTTAATAATCTACCTAAATGTTGTTTGCCGCAACACCACTCTAGAATGGGTAAGTTGATATGTCCTAGTGCTTGCTTAAACGCTAAAACCTGATGAGCTTTGCGTCCTGGTACTTCGTTATCCCAGAATTTTGGGGCTCCATATGTATTCACTATTGTTGTGGTGGGAAAATTAATCAGGTTAATGATGCTAAGTGCATCGCTGAAGTGAGGTGAAATTTCTTTCAATAGTAAATAGTTATCTTCTTGGTAGTTAAAAAGAGAATCGTTAGTAAGCTCAACAAGCCACTTTTTTAGCTTTGGGTAAACATCTAGCGTTGAAAAGTTGGCATCTTTAAATGCACTTTGCTTCCATAAACTCTCATATTTGAGCAATATTTCAGTTAGTTGTTCAAAGTGTTCTAACATTTAGTCTATGGATGCTGGTGTGATAGGGGGATAAACGCTGCCTTAAGCAGGCTTTAAGATAAAGTAGCTTAAGGCAGAATAGGGGATTAGCTTATTATGAAAGTGTGGGTGATAGATGGAGTAAGCAACCGTTGCCTGAAACAGTAAGTCTGTAAGTGGTTACTTCTTTGTTATTCCTCGTAACAATTACTTTTTCAAGAATGCCTTTTTCAATTAAGAACTCAAGCATTTCACTGCTCACTTCTTCAAATTTAGCCTTAGCTGCTATTTCTGCTTGAGTGGCAGCTTCTTTTAATGAATACATTGCCTTCATTATTGTTGCTTCTCTTTCAGAAATGCTCGGAAGTGGGCCGCAGTATTTTGGGTATTGATTCTTAGGGCTTTTTCCATAAACTCGACCATATGATGCCTGGATTGCTAGAATGTCGGCTTCTTTATTATCGGTTAATTGGTAGGTATGGAATACACCCGATGTTTTAGTTCGGTAGTCTACCTGTGCTAAAAAAATGGGTAAGCCACAGTCTTTGGCAACGTGATAAAAACCAGTTTTCCACTTATCGACCTTGCCTCGAGTACCTTCAGGAGTGAATAAGAAAAAGATTCGCTCCCCCTTATGCTTTTCAACAAATTCTCTAATGAGCGTTACTTGTCCTTGACCATTACCTGAGCGATTAATTGGAATGCCGCCAAACCACAAAATTAATGAACCAATCATAGGTATGCGACACCAGCTTTCTTTTATCGAAAAGTAGATTTTAATGTCGTACAAAATGGCTGCCGCTAAGGCATAGATAATATCCCAGTTGGACGTGTGTGGAGCTGCAATGGTAATCCCAGCGCCTTCTGGAGCAGTTGGAGTGGTTTTCCATCCGGTTAACTTAAACCAGTTAACTACGAAAAATTTAAGGAGCGATTTAACAATAATACCGTCAAATACTGTTTTATCGCGAATGGCGAGTTTCGGCTGGGCCATAAGTATACTACTCAAAATTAAAGAAAGACTTAGCAGTTTAGCATGTTTTAAAAAACAGATTCGTTGAATATTTGCAGTTTATTGATGTAAGTGTGTAATCAATAAATTTATTTTTTTTCGTAAGGCACTTGAAATCAAAAATAGTCGACCATATTAGATAAGTAAGCAGAGGGCCCGCTGCTCAGTTATAACAATTGAATTAACTTGATTAACTAATATCTATTATTTTTTTTGGAGTTGATTATGAGCCTTTTAGCTAGAAATATTGATTCAATCTTTGATGACTTTTTTCCTTCAGTTCGATCAGTGCCTGAGACCAGTAATAATCACTTAGTTCCTCGGGTAGATATCGAAGAGAATGATGAAAACTATTTGATTACAACAGATTTGCCAGGTATTAAAAAAGAAGATATCCACGTCGAACTCAATAATGGCATGCTCACCATTCGTGCGCAGCATGAAGTATCTTCGGAAGAGAAAAAAGACGGGGTCGTGATTAGACGAGAACGACATACAGGCAGTTTTAGTCGATCATTTAATGTCGGTAAAGGTATTTTGGAAGATGATATTAAGGGCGAGTTTGTTGATGGCGTGCTTAAATTAAGTGTTCCAAAGGCCAGTCAGATAGAACCGCAAACAAAACGCATTCAAATTGCTTAATAACTGCTCACTGTATGCCTGCTTTATTGTTGTAGGCGCATAAAAAAACCCGGAATCTCCGGGTTTTTTTAGCTTTTTTAATATTTTTTAAAGCTATTTTACATCGAGAGGCAGAAGTTTAAGCTCTACACGACGGTTTGCTTGTCTACCTTCAACGGTATCGTTTGTTGCAATCGGGCTTCTAGGGCCAAGTCCAGACGCATGTATTCTTCCTGATGCAATGTTTCTTGCTTGTAAGGCTAGTTTCACACTACCAGCTCTCTGCTCACTTAGTGTTTGGTTAAAGCCCAGTGATCCTGTTGAGTCAGTATGGCCAACGATTTGTATTGCTGTTTTATCAAACTCATCTAAGACGATCGCTAATGAGTTCAACGTTGATTCAAAGTTTGCCTGAATATTCGCTTTTGACGTTTCAAAAGTAATATTGCCTGGCATAACAAGCGTTATTTCATTGCCATTTCTTACAACACTAATACCGCTATCGGCTAACTGATGGCGTAAAGCTGCTTCCTGCTTGTCCATGTAATAACCGATGCCGCCGCCAATAGCGCCGCCAGCAGTTGCACCAATTAGTGCGCCTTTTGCGCGATCACTTTTACTCGAGGTTGCTACACCGATGACTGCTCCTGCTACCGCACCAATCACTGCACCAGAGGTAGCTTTGGAAACTTTTTCTTCCCCTGTATATGGATCATAAGTCATACAGCCTGATAAAATAGAGGCCGTAACTAGGCATACTGCGTATTTCTTTAACATGTTTTTACTCCAAGGGGAAAAAGGTCTGCCAGACTAATTAGTTTGGTGGTATGAGTCTATGCTTAATGCATGCATTACCATTAAATGTCTGTAAGTCTAGGTATGTTAAACGTTAAATGTCATCAACATCTGCTTGTCCAGACATGCGCCTACGAACATGAGACCAGCTCATACCTAAGCATAAAATTGCAGCGACAAATATTTCTACCATCCAAGTGAAAGCTGAAGGACTATCGATGTTCATAATGCCGATATCTATGAAGACCCATAAAATAACAGCGACCACAATAGAAGCTAAGCCTAAGCCAACAGGCCCTAATGAACGAAGAGACGCCCTAATATAAATGACCCAGCCAATAATAAGCACGATGCCAGCTAGAGCAAGCCAGGGTGTTGGTGTAGTGATGGTATCCACTAACCAATGGAAGTAGGAATAACCACTTGGGTTAAAGGTGGTCAAGACTAAAACGAGAGCAAATAGAAATCGTAGGCCGACGCCTCCTGCTGTAATATTTTGCATGTATGTATTCCTCGTCTATTCATTAAAATATTGGCTTATGATAAAGCAGTCTTTGGGTATGGAAAATAGTATAAGGACTATTATTGAAAAGTCTGGCTAGTTTCTGCAATGAAAGTGTTATTTCCTTGCAGGCTTAATACACGCCCAACAAAAAATTGGATCTGTTGTTCAAGTTCGTTGAAGTAGGGATTCCAAGTAAGTCGAGCATGAATTTTATCTTTCTCATAATGTCCCCATGCAGAAAACCATACGTCGTAGCCGTTTTTGCACTTTTCTTTTTGAGAGTTTTTGAGACCATTTCGGCACATTTTTTTTTCAGCCTTCATGCCGTAATAACTATTGTCTGGCGAAAATAAGGGGCTCATATGTGAGCCTGTGCTTATACGTAAATGTGGCAGGCGCATAGTTTGGCTGAGTATCTGCTCATTGGTATAATTTCCTTCACCATAGATCAGCATTTGCTTTTGCGGGTGACTAATTCTCTGTTCAAAATATTCACGAATAGCGTCAGGATCGATAACACTATCGGCTTCACTCATCACGACAAATGTTGGGATATCAATCGTGTGTTCTTTTAACAGCATTCTGACGGTTTCAGCGCTTTGAGAGTAAGCCACGGTGGCCTTAAGAGGAGACGAGTTGTAGCGAGAAAGGTTTGTTTCTTCAGTTTGCCAGCCCCAGTCTTTGAATGAGGCAATAATTGGTGTGAGCTTTTCGAGAAAGGGCGCATGTGTTTGAAAACCTGGTGAAAATAATAGTAAGCCTGCAATGCCTTTTTGTTTTATCGCATGGGTTGTGGCTAAGTTTGCGCCGGTCGAAAAACCTCCGAGCCACACCTGCTGATAGGTAGATTTTAGCTGGTTTGCATACGTGTCGACGATAAGCTGCCAATCATCATAGGTGGATAGAAATAAATCAGAGGGCTTACTGCCATGACCCGGTAATAAAATGGTATATACATCAAATCCTTGCTTGCTCAGCGATTTAGCGAGGTCTTGAAAATAAAAAGCGGAATCACCTAAGCCATGAGTCAATAGAATAGCCTTGTCTGTGTAGCTATCAGATCTCAATATGAACGGGGCATTCATATCAACTTCTAGTTCATGATCGTTAGTGATGAAGGAACGATTTTCTCTTAGCCATTCTCGACTGGCTGTGACATATTCCTCGAAATTATCTTGTAAATAATTATAGTACTCTGTCGACTGGTGCAAGGGCGTCGGTTGCTTAGGAATACTAGAACATCCTGATAAGATAAAAATAAATGTCAGTAATGAAGAGAAAGATTTAAGCATTTAATATTCACTTTAAAATATATAAATTGATTTGCATTTCTTGGAGCTGAAGACTTATTTTTGAATAAACTCAGACGCCATCATTTTGTGATAGACAACATTATCATACGGAAGTTTAACCGGATCAGGGTCAACGACCTCGA
>CAXBKC010000285.1:0-5720 GCA_963975615.1 uncultured Oleiphilus sp. | reverse complement strand
TCTTTCACATTAAGGCAGTTTTACCAACATTATTATCTATAGGGTAAAACGCTTCCAGCTTGGGCATCTGTCGAAATTTAGCTTTCGCGGTTTTCCATAATAATGTGTAAGTTGTCTTTTATGGCAGCTTGAAGTCAACTCAAAATCATGGCTTTAAAGATATTTGCACTTCCTTATTCTTATGGAAAAATGACTTTATAAATAACGTCAAAAACGCGTGAAAACTTCTAGCTTGCAGGCAATACATTTTCTTTGTTTTATGGAAAAAGCAAAAGAATTGGCAAGTTCAATCATTCTTCTAAAAATTCAAGTTCAACTGAAATATTTTCCCTTAATCTTGAAAAGTGTTAATTTACGAATGGCCAATCCAAGGCATAAATTTGGGTGGAGAATAATAATGATTCGTTGTCATTTAGCTCGAATGATGGGTGAGCATAAAATGCGTATTGCCGATGTTGTTCGTGAGACCGGTTTGAGCAGAAATACCATTACTTTGCTCTATAAAGAAACGGCACAAAAAATAGACCTAATCGCATTAGATAAACTTTGTGTTCTGTTTAACTGTAAGACGGGTGACTTACTCGAACAGGTTAATTAGATAATACAACTAATAAGAAGAGCAGGGTTCTGCTGAAATGGAGTAGCGGCATTGACTGATATAAACAATCAACCGAGCAATTTTGCATTCCTCAAAGAGCATGATGAGCTTTTTGTCGAGATTGCTGTGGCTGCTGAACGCGCCTTTTCGAGCGACCCGAATACCACTTTAATCAAACTCCGGCAACTTGGTGAAGCGCTGGCGCAACATATTGCCGCGCATGTTGGCGTTGAATTCGACGATCAAACCAGTCAGGCTGATTTACTCTATCGCCTCAACCGAGAGCTCAAATTTGAGCTGGTTATACGCGAGTTATTTCACACCCTAAGAATTGAAGGTAACAAGGCAACGCATCAATTCAGAACCAAGCACAAAGAAGCGATGGATGGTCTAAAGATCGCCCGAGCGATCGCGGTTTGGTTCCATCAATCATTTGGTAAGCAAGGTACACAATTTAAGCCTGGTGCATTTATCCCCCCGACTGACCCAAGTAACCAGCTTCGTGGTCTTCAGATTGAAATTGAAAAGCTAAAAGGTGAGCTGACACAGGCGAATATTGAAGCGGACTCTCATCAACGGCTTAACGAGCTGATAGCCAAAGAAAAAGATGAATATGAATATTTAGCGAATGCCATGGATGAAGAGTCCAGAGCATTAGCAGATAAGGCCAAAGAGCACGAAGCGGCACTTCTAAAACAGCAACAAGAGTATGAAGCCAAGCTCATCGCGTTGCAGGAACAGTTGCAAGCACAAGGTGATAAAGCAGCAAGCAAGGAGCGACAGAAAGTTGCCCAAAATACGCAAAAGGCGAGTAAACATATTGTCTTGAGCGAAGAGCTAACACGTATTTTGATAGACCAGCAGTTGATCGAAGCAGGTTGGGAGGCTGACACAGAAGAGCTGACTTATCAAAAGGGCGCCCGCCCAGAAAAGAATACCAACAAAGCCATTGCAGAATGGCCGACCCTTGCGCCAACGAACGACGGTCAGGGTAAGCGTGGCCGAGCGGACTATGTATTGTTTGCAGGTCTAAGCCCCGTTGCCGTAGTGGAAGCAAAGAAAGAAAACACCAATGTTGCCGGGAAAATCCCGCAGGCAGAACGTTACAGCAAAGGCTTTAAGGTCACCGATCCTTTAGTCGGTGCCTGGGAAATATCAGGTCGAACCGTCGCCTGGGCTGATGAACATGAAGGCCATTACATGGTGCCCTTTATTTATTCATGCAATGGTCGCCCTTATGTCCCTCAAATCGCGGAACAGTCTGGTACTTGGTTTCGTGACGTGCGAGAGCCAAGCAACACCAAGCGTGCGCTGCAACAATTTCATACACCTACCGGCTTGCTCGACCTGCTTAAGCGAAGCAAGGAAGATGCTGAACAAAAGCTAAAGAATGAAGGCTTTGCTTATCTGAAGTTGAGGCCTTATCAGGAAAAAGCGATTACCGCCGTTGAAGAGGCCCTGGAACAACAAAAGCGAACGGCACTGTTGGCAATGGCAACGGGCACAGGTAAAACCCGAACGATTATCGGCTTAATGTATCGCTTCTTAAAAGCCGAACGTTTCAAGCGCATTTTGTTTTTAGTCGATAGAACAGCGCTAGGCCAGCAGGCCATCGATGCATTTAACGAAGCCCCATTAGAGCAGAACCAAACCCTGTCCAAGATTTACAACGTGGCAGAGTTAGGGGATATGGCCGCAGAGGCTGAAACTCGCATACAAGTCGCCACGGTTCAGGCGATGGTGAAGCGCGTCTTTATGTCAGACAAGGTACCGCCGGTCGATCAATTTGATTGCATCATCGTGGATGAGGCACACCGAGGCTACACGCTCGATCAGGAAATGACAGAAGGAGAGATGGCGACCAGAGACCTCGGCCAATACTTGTCTAGCTATCGTCGCGTGCTCGATTATTTTGATGCCGTCAAAGTGGGTTTGACCGCCACGCCTGCGAAACATACCAGTGAGATATTCGGCAAGCCCGTGTATACCTATTCCTATCGCGAAGCTGTTGCAGATGATTGGTTAATCGACCATGAGCCGCCCATTCGCTATGAAACCCTACTGACTCAAAATGGTATTAAGTTTGATAAGGGGTGCCAAGTCAGCGCCATTAACACCCAAACCGGTGAGGTGGAAACGGCAGAGTTAGATGACGAGCTGAGCTTTGAGGTTGAATCCTTTAATCGACGGGTGATCAGTGAAAATTTCAACAAGGTTATCTGTCAGCAGTTGGCGATGGAGTTAGACCCGTTCAGCGACGAAAAGACCATGATTTTCTGCGCCACCGATTTACATGCGGATATGGTCAAGCGCTTACTCGATGAAGCCTTCAAAGATCTTTATAACGGTGAATACAATCAAGCCGCTGTGCGCAAAATCACCGGTCAAAGTGACAAGGTCAGCCAGTTAATTCGAGAATACAAAAATGAACGTTACCCCAATATCGCGGTGACGGTAGATCTACTCACCACCGGTATCGACGTGCCGAAAATCTGTAATCTCGTATTTATGCGCCGTGTTAAATCGCGTATTTTGTATGAACAAATGATCGGGCGAGCGACGCGCCGTTGTGATGAGATTGGTAAAACAGTCTTCCGTATTTACGACCCGGTTGATATTTATGCTTCACTGCAAGCTGTCAACACCATGAAGCCTTTGGTGAAAGACCCGAATATCACCCTTGAACAGTTGGTGGCTGAGTTAACCGATCCCGAGGTACTGGAAAAAGCACAGAACACCCCAGGAGAACAAGCAGGGGAAAGCCATGCCGATGTGGTCTTAAGTCAGCTTAGCCAAAAGCTCATGCGGGTCTTGCGCAAAGCAGAGAAAAAATCAGAATCGAAACCAGCACTAAAACAAAAGCTCGATGAATTGCAGGGCTTATGGGGCGTAGAACCAAAAGCACTGCATAAACACTTACGTGACATTGGCCCAACACAAGCTGCTCACTTCATTCAACAGCATACCGGTTTGTTGAATCAGCTAGCAGAAGTCTCAGAATTACTCGGTAGTGATAGAAAACCGATTATTTCAGACCACGCAGATGAGATTCGCGAACGTATGCAAAGTTATGGTGAACACCAAAAGCCCGAAGATTATCTCGATAGCTTTAATCACTTTATCAAAGAACAGTTGAATCAATCAGTCGCCTTGTCTGTGGTGGTTAATAAACCACGAGACTTAACGCGGGAACAACTTAAAGAAGTCAAACTCCTGTTAGACGGGCAGGGTTTCTCAGAAGCCAAGCTTCAAAGTGCCGTGCGTAACCAAACCAATCAAGATATTGCCGCTAGCATTCTTGGCCATATTCGTCGAGCCGCCTTGGGTGAAGCCTTAGTGCCATTCGAGCAGCGCGTTGGCCGAGCCATGGATAAAATCTACGCCAGTCATAGTTGGTTACCGGCGCAACGCAAATGGTTGGAACGTTTAGCGAAACAACTCGTGCATGAAGTGATTATTGATCGGGAGTTTGTGAACAGCCGCTTTGCAGATCACGGTGGCGCCAAGCAACTCGATAAAGTACTCAGCCATCAATTAGATAGCGTACTAGACGAGCTGAGCGAAGCCATTTGGCCTTCTGCAGTCAGTTAGATTTGTATAGCTTATGTCGATAGTGTGTACATAAGAGCTTAGAAATGTATAGAAAACCAGAAAAACTATATATGTTTTTCTTGATATGCATAGTTTTTTTGAAAATCTATATATATACTCGGCCATGTATATAGAAATAATAAAAATGTATGTCTAAGGGAGTTAACAATGGCAAATATGCCAATTCAAAACCTACCTCTGTCGAATATAGACCAGCTAGAAAGCCGAGCTGTACTTAAGAAAAGTGCAGAGGCACATCGTTATCTCGCTGAATTGAAGGGCATTGCGGCAACCATTCCCAACGAAGCTATTCTAATAAATACCTTAGGTTTACAAGAAGCAAAAGATAGCTCAGAAGTTGAAAATATTGTGACGACGCATGACGAGCTTTTTAAGGCAAATCTATTTGCAGAAGCGGTGGCAAATCCAGCAGCGAAAGAGGTGCAAGATTACGCTTTTGCATTGCGTGAAGGCTTTTTAGTTGTGCGTAAACAAAAGCTTATTCGTCTTAGCGATATCTTATCGGTACAAGAGTATATTGAAAAGAACCGCGCAGGTCTTAGGCGTTTACCTGGTACAGAATTAAAAAATCTACAAACCGGGGAGGTGATCTACACACCGCCACAACATGCCGATGATATTGAAGCATTGATGGCTAATCTCATCTCGTATATTAATGACGACAGCCTTTGCGAAGCAGACCCCTTAGTAAAAATGGCGATCATTCATCACCAGTTCGAAAGTATTCATCCGTTTTATGATGGTAATGGGCGTACGGGGCGTATTATCAACATCCTTTATCTTGTCGCAAAAGACTTACTTGGTTTGCCCGTGCTGTATTTAAGCCGCTATTTTATTCGCAATAAATCGCAATATTACCTGCAACTTCAAGCTGTTAGAGAGTCGGGAAACTGGGAACCCTGGTTGTTGTATATGTTAGAGGGTGTCATTCAAACGGCTAAAGTAACTATTTCATTAGTGCAAGGCATTAAACAACTTATGCAGCAGTATAAGAACCGCTTGCGAGATGAGTTACCCAAAATCTATCGCCAAGAATTACTGAATAACTTGTTTAATCACCCTTATACAAAAATTGAATTCGTCATGGATGACTTGGGTGTTTCACGCATCACTGCCACTAAATATCTTGATCAATTGGTAGAGCATAAGTTTTTGCACAAAGAAAAAATCGGACGTGGAAATTACTACATTAATCAACCCTTATGCAGCTTGCTGGCACAGCCGCTGTAATTGAATAAAATCGTGTTCGAATAAATAACAACTAGGAATATTATGAATCATAACGACATCGTTCAAAAACTCTGGAATCTCTGCGACGTACTCCGCGACGACGGCATCAATTACAGTGATTACGTCACCGAATTAGTGCTGTTACTGTTTATAAAAATGGTGCATGAAAATACCGAAGCCGAAACACTCGATAAGCACACCTTACCGGAAGGCTGTCGTTGGGTTGATCTGCATGAAAAGTCCGGAATTAATTTACTGGATGATTACAAACGTATTCTAT
>CAXBKC010000284.1:0-5743 GCA_963975615.1 uncultured Oleiphilus sp. | reverse complement strand
AAGAGAAAGCGACACAGATTATGCTAGCTGTACATACCCAGGGCTATGCAGTCTGTGGAGTGTTTACGCGTGATATTGCCGAGACTAAGGCTGCTCTTGTAAATCAATATTCGGCTGAATCTGGGCATCCCCTGTTGTGCGAAATTAAACAGGTGTGATGTGCATTGCTTAGAATACGAACGGGTAGAAATAGGAAGACTATTGAAATGATGTATACCTTACTAAGTAGATTGATAATCTCAGGGGTGACCAATGTTAAGTAAAGACCTTGAATTAACCTTAAATGACGCTTTCCGCCATGCTCGTGAAAAACGTCATGAGTTTATGACCGTCGAGCATTTGTTGTTGGCGCTACTAGATAATGAGGCTGCCTTGCAAGTGTTAAGCGCTTGTGGTTCAGACTTGTCTGACTTAAAAGCTGAGTTGATTGAGTTTGTTGATTCAACGACACCTTTAATTCCTGTCTCTGATGGTGAGCAAGAGACTCAGCCAACGCTTGGTTTTCAGCGTGTTCTTCAGCGAGCTGTTTTCCATGTTCAGTCTTCAGGGAAAAAAGAGGTGACTGGTGCGAATGTCTTGGTTGCTATTTTTAGCGAGCAAGAAAGTCAGGCTGTTTATTTATTGAAAAAGCAGAATGTCGCTCGTATCGATATTGTTAACTATATATCTCATGGTATTTCTAAAGTGCCTGGGGCGACAGAGTCTGATCAGGATATTGATCGTGATGTTGCTGCTGAAGAGGGTGTAGAAGAGGGTAGTCAAGGTAATCCTCTGGATGCATATACCTCGAATTTAAATGAACAGGCAAGCTTAGGGCGAATTGATCCACTTATAGGTCGTGAGAAGGAAGTTGATAGAGTTGTTCAAATTCTAGCTAGGCGCCGTAAAAATAATCCACTTTTGGTGGGCGAGGCCGGTGTTGGTAAGACCGCAATTGCGGAAGGCTTGGCTAAGCAGATTGTAGATGGAAATGTACCAGATATTATTGCCAATGCAGAAGTGTACTCTCTAGATTTGGGGGCGTTGCTTGCGGGCACAAAATATCGTGGTGATTTTGAAAAAAGATTTAAAGGCTTATTGGCTGAGTTGAAAAAACGAGAGCATGCCATTTTATTCATCGATGAGATCCATACCATTATTGGTGCGGGTTCGGCGTCGGGTGGTGTTATGGATGCGTCAAACTTGCTTAAGCCTTTGCTTAGTTCGGGTGAGGTGCGTTGTATCGGTTCAACGACTTTTACTGAGTTTAGAGGGATTTTTGAAAAAGATAGTGCCTTGGCGCGTCGATTCCAGAAAATTGATGTGCTTGAGCCAAATGTAGAAGACACTATTAATATTCTGCGTGGACTAAAGTCTCAGTTTGAAGAGCATCATGAGTTGAAATACTCTGATGCCGCATTAGTCGCAGCTGCTGAATTGGCTGATCGATATATTACCGATCGACATATGCCAGATAAAGCGATAGATGTCATTGATGAAGCTGGCGCTTCTCAGCGTTTAAAGCCTGCAGATCAACGAAATGCAACGATTGAAGTTATCGATGTTGAAGATATCGTTGCCAAGATTGCGCGTATTCCGCCTCGGAATGTAAGTAGTTCAGATAAAGATATGCTTAGAAATATTGAGCGTGATCTTAAGATGTTAGTGTTTGGTCAGGATAAAGCGATTGAATCTTTGGCGACGGCTATTAAGTTGTCACGTGCAGGATTGAAATCTGTCGAAAAGCCGGATGGCTCATTTTTATTCTCTGGTCCGACCGGTGTTGGTAAAACAGAAGTTACAAAGCAGCTTGCTACGGTTCTAGGGGTTGAGTTGGTTCGCTTCGATATGTCTGAGTATATGGAACGCCATACAGTCAGTCGTTTGATTGGTGCGCCTCCTGGTTACGTTGGTTATGATCAAGGAGGTTTATTGACTGAGGCAGTTAATAAGCACCCACACTGTGTACTTCTATTAGATGAAATAGAGAAGGCGCACCCTGAAGTGTTTAATATATTGCTGCAGGTCATGGATCATGGCACCTTGACAGATAACAATGGTCGAAAGGCTGATTTTCGTCATGTAATTTTAGTGATGACAACGAATGCGGGTGCCGATGTGATTAGTCGTCGCTCGATTGGCTTTAGTGAGCAGGACCATTCAAGTGATGGTATGGAAGCATTAACTAAGGTATTTACGCCAGAGTTTCGAAACCGTTTGGATGCTATTATCCCATTTGCTTCACTGTCTAGAGAGACTGTTTGTTATGTTGTTGATAAGTTCCTTATGGAGCTTCAAGTTCAGTTGGATAGCAAAAATGTTGTTCTTTTTGTTGATGATGAAGTCAAAACTTATTTAGCTGCTAAAGGTTATGACGACAAGATGGGTGCAAGGCCAATGGCGAGATTGATTCAGGAAGATATCAAAAAGCCTTTGGCTGAAGAAATCTTATTTGGAAGTCTGTCTAATGGTGGTGAAGTTCATGTGAACTTAAGAGAGGGCGAGATTAGCTTTGATTTTGAAGAAGTGCCTGCTTAGTTAGAGTGTGTTCTTACTATAAAATTAGCTGACATAATAAAGAAACCCCACTTAAAAACTGGGGTTTTATTTTTGCCTGAAAATTGCTTTGTAGCAAAGGCATTTGATTCATCGAACAAATATTCGACGAACCTAGATAATGGCTTATCTTGCTCTGTAAGTAATACGACCTTTCGATAAGTCGTAAGGCGTCATTTCAACTTTGACTTTGTCACCCGTCAAAATTCGAATGTAATTTTTACGCATTTTTCCAGAAATATGAGCCGTGACAATATGGCCGTTTTCTAGTTCAACGCGGAACATCGTATTGGGAAGGGTATCAACAATTGTACCTTCCATTTCAATGACATCTTCTTTCGCCATTAATGACTAACCTCATGATTATTAAAATAAGTGATTCGCAAAGTGTGAATTAATCTCTGTGCAGACATGCCGTAAACAGCATTACTGGCTGATGAAATAAAGTTCACCTATAAGAAAAGTGCGACATTCTGCCTGAAACTGAACGATTACGCAAAGTGTTTATTTATTGAACAAGGTTTTTAGAGGCTTCTTTTGCTAGATCTTCCAGCTGGTTTTCTGTGAACCACTGATTATTGATGCGAGCCTCGAAAGGGGAGTATTGATTTTTGTAAGCCATTTTTCGACAGTTTTTTATAAAGTAGCCTAAATATAAATATTTGAGGTTTCTTTTTTTTGCTTCTTCTATTTGCCATAAAATTGCATGTTTTCCTAGACTTAATGATGAGTAGTCTGGGTCGAAAAAAGTATAAATAGCAGAAAGGCCATCGTCTAGCTGGTCGCATACTGCAATGGCGCATAAGTGTCCATCTAAAGAGAACTCTATAAATTGTGTACAACTATGTCCATCTACTAAAAAAGAACGATATTGAGAGCGGCTAGGTGGGTACATGTCCCCATCTGTATGGCGGCTATGCATGTATTTCTCGTACAGTAAATAGTGGTCTTCGTGGAAGTCTGCTGACAGTATTTGTATTTTTATTTCGCTATTTTTTTTAAGTATTCGCTTTTGACTTTTTGTTGGTGTGAATAA
This sequence comes from uncultured Oleiphilus sp., assembly GCA_963975615.1. Taxonomy (GTDB): domain Bacteria; phylum Pseudomonadota; class Gammaproteobacteria; order Pseudomonadales; family Oleiphilaceae; genus PZPK01. The sequence goes on along the minus strand of CAXBKC010000284.1, from coordinate 2,172 downwards.
ATGGGCATTTACTCTGATTGGCGTGCAGGCATGACAGTTTTCACAATAAGGGCGGTAAAAATGTTTTCCACTACGCCTGAAGCCTAGGTCTGATAGTGAAGAGTAATGCTCCTTACTTATAATTGCTTTAGGGTCAACGAATAGTGTTGTTGAAAGTTGATCTGGAAGGTACCCGCATTTTTGTTCTGGCGTGGTGAAAAAAAGAAGTTGTTCCAGATCTGTCATCGGTAGCCCTTTACATTTTTTGGCTGTTTATTGAGAGGTAAGTGATTTTATTGTAGTAGTTCATCATCAAAGATCCATTCAAGATCTTGTTGTGGTACTTTTAATGCCTGCTCTAATTTTTTGAGAAAAAGAGGTCGCTCAATCGTTGAGGCACCTAAAGTTAAGAGGTGTGGATTTTCAACTTGGCAGTCAATAAGTTGGTATTCCCATTTACTCAGTTGTTTGCATAGAGCAGAAAAAGCTATTTTGGATGCATTGGTTTCCAATGAAAACATAGACTCCCCAAAAAAACATCCACCCAAGGCAAGGCCGTAAAGACCGCCGATTAATATACCTTCCCGCCATACTTCTACAGAGTGTGCATGCCCCATTTCATGTAGTTGAATGTAGGCCTCTTCCATTTCTTCAGTTATCCAAGTGCCTTCTTCTGATTCTAGTCTGGCGCAGTGGCGAATCACTTTATTAAAAGCCTGGTCGAAGGTGATTTTAGCTTGTGTTTTTCGTATATGCTTTTTCAGGCTTTTTGATAAGTGGAGTTGATCAGGGTAGATGATACAACGTGGGTCTGGGCTCCACCAAAGAACTGGCTGATCCTCTGAATACCAAGGGAATATCCCCGATTTATAAGCTTGTAGTATGCGCTCAGGACTTAACTCGTAGCTTGCAGCAAGCAGACCGTTAGGCTCTGTTAAGGCTATTTCAGGGGAGGGAAAAGATGTGTTGTCGTCAAGCCAAGGAAGTTGTGACATAAAATGATAGCGTTAAGAAAATAATGACAAAATAATGTGTCTACTCGGTTGGCGAGTAGACACAAAGTATATGGCTAGTGCAATTCATCCAAATACTTTTCAGCATCTAATGCGGCCATACAGCCGAAGCCTGCCGAGGTAATCGCTTGGCGATAGACCTGATCTGTGACATCGCCAGCAGCAAATATTCCTGGGATGCTTGTGGCTGTTACACCACCGGCTAAACCAGATTGAATGGTTAAATAGCCATTCTTCATATCTAGTTGATCATTAAATAAATCAGTATTCGGTTTATGGCCTATTGCGATAAATACACCTGCGGTATCAAGTTGCTTTTCTTCACCTGTTTCAGTCGATTTGATTCGCACGCCGGTCACACCAGCATCATCGCCTAATATTTCTTCTAAAGTATGGTTCCATTCTATGCGGATATTACCGTTCTTGGCTTTTTCAAGCAGCTTGTCTTGGAGGATTTTTTCAGAGCGAAGCGTGTCACGCCTATGAATCAAGATAACTTCTTTTGCAATATTTGAAAGATATAATGCTTCTTCGACTGCTGTGTTTCCGCCACCGATGACGCAAACAGTTTGTTTTTTGTAGAAGAATCCATCACATGTTGCACAAGCGCTAACGCCGCGGCCCGCAAATCTTTCTTCAGATTCAAGCCCTAGATACATAGCAGATGCACCTGTTGCAATAATTAAGGCATCACAGGTGTATTCAGCCGAGTCACCGGTTAAACGAAATGGTTTCTGAGATAAGTCTGCGGCATTGATATGATCAAAAATAACCTCTGTATCGAAGCGCTCTGCATGGGCTTTCATTCGTTCCATTAAGTCTGGGCCTTGAAGGCCTTCTACATCACCTGGCCAGTTATCAACATCAGTTGTTTGGGTGAGCTGCCCGCCCGCCTGAATGCCCGTGATCATGACTGGGTTTAGGTTGGCGCGAGCGGCATAAACCGCTGCGGTGTAACCTGCAGGGCCTGAGCCAAGAATTAATAGTTTTACGTGCTTAGTGTTGCTCATGTAGAGAAAGTTCCTTTAAATGCGTCAGAGTACTTCTGTTGTAAATTTATATGCTTAGCTTATCGTTGTTTATGGGGTGATATCAAAAAATATCAACTGATCTGAGGATATTTAGGCTAATTGGCGTGTAATCTCTGGTTAAACCATGTTGAGATACAGAGTGCTGGCTA
>CAXBKC010000283.1:0-5744 GCA_963975615.1 uncultured Oleiphilus sp. | reverse complement strand
AAGTGTATATGTTTTTAAAACTTTTAAGTATTGCTTGCACTAAATTGATCGTTATCAATTCGCTTAAAATAGCTTTCTTTGTTGGTACTCTTCTAAATTTCATTAACCAAGCAGAGCAAATCTTAGCGTATAGCGGCATTAACTGGCTGGAGCTCTTTCTTAACTATCTTATTCCTTATTGTGTGGCGAGTTATAGTGCCGCTAAAAATCAATTAACACAGACTTAGTGTGCCTTATCTTCTAGAGACATAAATTTCAAGTAAGCCATTTCTGAAACCAATACGTTAGCCTTGTATTATTTTTCTTATACCTCTTTTGATAGAGTCGAATCAGCTAGTTGAATTCTGATTCTCAAGCCAAACTATGGGGTGGTGTGTTTTCACAAGAGACATAAAATTTTCCGGTGTCTCAGGTCTAGCAAAAAGAAAGCCTTGTATCTCATTACATCCCCATTTTTGAAGCTGATTTAACTGTTCAGAATCCTCAATACCTTCGCCAATAACAGTAAGTTGAAGACTTTTAGCTAAGGTAATAATTGAATGAGTGATCGACGCATCACGCTCATTATTGGTCATATTATTAATAAAAGACTGATCAATTTTAAGTTTGTTTATCGGTAACCTATGCAAATAACTCAAAGAGGAATAACCCGTACCAAAATCATCAAGAGAAATCTTTATGCCTAAATATCTAATTTTTTCTATGATCGTTAAGGCTTGGTTAAAATCAGCCATCATGGCACTTTCCGTGATTTCAATTTCAAGACTAGAAGCAGAAAGCCCTGTATCTCGTAATGACTTCGTAATCACATTCACTAAATTTCCATAAACGAGTTGTTTAGCAGAAACATTAATAGCGATAACAAGTGCATTATCCGATTGTTGATTGAAATCCTTTGCATACTCGCATGTTTTTTTAATGACCCACTCACCAATTTCAATAATCAAACCGCTTTCTTCAGCAATGGGAATAAAATCTGCTGGTGATATAGACTGATCATCATGATGCCAGCGTAATAGTGCTTCGGCACCAATAATTCTTCCAGAACTTAAGCAAAGCTGAGCTTGAAAAGCTAGGTGAAGTTCATTTCTTTCCATTGCATGTCGAAGGTTAGTTTCGATAGCAAGCTTAGTGAGCTGTTTTTCATGAATACTGGGGTCGTAAAATTTATAGTGATTTTTGCTTCTATGCTTCACTTCTTGAAGTGCACTATCTGCTTCTTTTAATAAGAGTTCAGTGTTAGCGCTATTCTGTTGAGTGATCTGCGTAGCGCCTATATTTAAAGAAAGATAAAATTCATAGGTTGATGCTTTAAAGGGGGTTTCGAGCGTTTCGAGACAGTTACTAAAAATCTGTGACAACTGCAATTCTGATGTTTTTATCGACAGACAAAATCGATTACTATCAAAACGATATAGTCGGTATGGGGTACAGTCAATACAACAAAGTACTTCGTTCAATCGATCGGCACAATCTAGTACGATACTGTCACTGACTTTATGTCCCGCCGTTGATATGACACGATCAAACATCATAATCTCGATTAGACAAACAAATTCTATATCAGATGAACTAGCGAACCGAGTTTGTTTATAGTCTTCATGGAAACTGCTTAAATTGGGGAGTCCTGTCAGGTGATCGTAAAAAGCTAACTCTTTTAAACGTTCATGTGCTTTTCGTGTCTCGGTGACATCTGTTAAGTAAATATGGTATTCGTTAAAGTCTTCTAACCAATGAAGCATAATGTTAAATATGTTCATTGAGGCAGGATATTCTTTTTCTATAAAGCGTCTGTTTTTTGCTGTAGCAAGATCATTTGTTAAGTTTTGCGGTAGGAGCTTTTGTATATCTTCAGATTCAAATAACTCCCAAACCAAATTTTTGGCATGAGCATTTGCGTAATTCACCTCGCCCTTATCAGTAATTGATATAATTGGTAATGGACTACGTTCTGGAAAACTACTCAGTCTTTTTTGTTCCTGATGAGCAATGATTCTTCTAGCATTAAGCCAAGCCATTGCTGCTGCCGCCAAAAGAGAAAACGAAGCAATAAGCGTTGTAATCCATAAGGTGATCTGTGTTAATTTATTAGACTCATGAGAGCGTTCGACAATAACCTCTCTCATCCATTTTGATAAGCGTTTATTCTCTTCGCTAAGTTTGGCAGCTAAAGGTGCAAATTCACTCAGAATAATACGTGCTTCATCCCAATCGATTGGCCTGTTATTCATGACGTCGTCAAAGCGCCCACTTATTAACCATAGTTTTTTAATATTTTGATTGATCGTACTAACAATAGGAGAGTTTGGAAGCTGATTGTTGAGGGTGCTTAACACTTGATTAAGTTCTTGTTTTTCTATTTGAAAACTATCTAAAAAGTCATCTCTATCTGTTGTAACATAATAACTATAGAGTTCACTTTCCTGCATGGTAAAGTTAGATTGTAATGTTAGAATTTTATCAAATAGAGGAAGTTCTAGTTCTGTAAACTGAGCCAACTCTTGACGACTTTTCTGAGCAACAAAGAAACTTAGAAATGCCGTTCCGCAAAGCACAACTAATAATATGACTAATATCGTCCACTGCCTCCATGCACTGAATTGTTTAAACATAAATTAGTCCTTTTTTGTTGTGCAGTTGTTTGTTTTACGGTCATTTTTATAACCTGACAGACGTTCGTTGATATTACACTTGATACAATTAACCTTTTGTTCCCGCAATATATGCAGCAGTTAGCTCATGTCCAGGCTGCTCAAACAATTGCTGGCATTTGCCAAATTCAATTAATTTTCCAACACGTTCTGTCATCCAGAAAAATGCGGCATAATTTGCTACTCGTTTAGCTTGAGCCAGGTTATGCGTAACGATTACAACAGTGTATTTTTCGCGAAGCTTTACTATCATCTCTTCAACCACGGCTGATGAAATCGGGTCGAGTGCGCTACAGGGTTCATCCATCAAGAGTATTTCAGGTTCCAACACCAATGCTCGAGCGATACATAAACGTTGTTGCTGACCACCAGATAAAGCAAGTGCAGATGAATCAAGCCGATCAACTACTTCGTCCCATAAACCGACATCTTTTAGTGCGCGTTCTATTTTTTGAAGACGAAGTTTTTTATTCTTTACACCATGCTCTTTTAATGGCAGATCAAGGTTGCGCCGAATCGATAATGGAAAGGGGTTGGGTTTCTGGAAAATCATACCAATGCGTCTTCTCAAATTGATGACATTAACCGGGCCATTAACTAGGTCACGACCTTCAAATATAATCTGACCAGAGATTTGTGCGCCAAATGAAAGATCGCTTAATTTGTTTAAGGTCGATAAAAAGCTAGTTTTACCACAGCCGGATGGGCCTATTAACGCAGTAATACACCCCTTATGGATATCCAAAGAAACATTTTCTAGTACTGTGTTTAGTCCATAGCTAACAGATAAATTTTTGATCTGTAGATGTGGTATAGGATCACAGCAAGGTTGAGCTAATTCGATTTGCCCAAGTGTATAAATTGGTGTTTTGAGTGTCATATTGTGCTAATCCTTTTGCTAAACCAGCGGTCAAAAAAGGTTTGCGCCAGTGTATTTAATAAAATGATTAAACTGATCAACACCAGCGCAGAGGCATAAGCGGCGCCATCGCCTCCAGTAATATTCATAGAAAGGTCATAAATGTGTACAGAAAGGGCTCTGCCAGAATCTAAGAGAGATTCAGGCATACGATCGACATAACCGCTGGTAAAAATTAAAGCAGCCGTTTCAGCCGTAGCACGTCCAATACCAAGAATAATGCCTGCAATAATGGCCGGACTGGCGGCAGGTAATAAAATATGCCAAGTTGCACTAGCTCGGCTCATTCCCAATGCTAAAGCACCACGTCGCCAGTCATTATTAACGGCATTTAAGCCCGATTGGCAGGTGCGGATAAATACTGGCAAAATCATACAGGCGAGGGTTAAGCCACCAGACAGAATTGAAAAGCCCAAACCTAAATAAAGACTAAAGAATGCATTTCCAAATAAGCCATAAACAATGGAAGGAATACCGGCGAGCACATCTAGGGTGATGCCAATTTGTTGCGCAGAATGACTGCCTTGCCTTGCAAACTCAGACAGCCATACGGCGACAGCCAAACCAAGCGGTAAGGCCACGATAATGGCCACCAAAAGAATCAACAAAGTAGACACTAAAATAGGAGCAATACCGCCTGATCGACCTGCATTCTGAGGCTCAGTAAAAATAAACTCCCAGCTTATATGGGCCAAACCTTTAATAACAACATCGGCTAATACCCATATCATTATAGCAACCACTAGTGCAGCACAAGCTTGAACCACAAGGGCAAATATTCGATCGCTCAAGATCTTATCCCCCTTATACTAGTTTGCTGAACTCTTTGCGCAAGATACACTAATAACCAAACAATCAGAGTCAACAATAAACCTGAAGCAAACAAACTGGCTCGATGTCCTTCCATTGCATAGGCCATTTCCAGCGCAATGTTAGCGGTAAGTACCCGAACAGGCTCAAATAAGCCACTTGGGTTTTGTACAACGTTACCCGCCACCATCATAACCGCCATGGTTTCGCCTAATGCGCGTGCCGTTGCCAATAGTGTTCCGCCGATTATGCCCGCTTTTGCAGCAGGCACTACGACAGATAAAAGCTGAGTTTTTTTACTCAAGCCAAGTGCTTGTGCACCTAACATAATTTCTGTTGGTACTGCTGATAACGCAGCAGTACTAGTTAGAGCTATCGTCGGGGTAATCATTAATGACAGCACTAAAATAGCGGCCAATAGGCTAGCGCCGGGTGGTTGATAGCTCGCAATAAGAGGCACCAATTCCGTTAGACCCCATAGACCAAACACAACAGAGGGAATACCTGTCAATAAATTAAGTAGCACTCGATAAAACATAGCTACTTTGGGGCTTGAATAAAATTGAATAAAAAGGGCGCTTGCAACACCAATAGGCAAGGCAAGGATAATGGCACCGAGTGTCACTGCAAGCGATGCAAGTATCATAGGATTTAGACCAAACAAGCCTTCTAATGGATACCAGCCATCTGACTTGAATAGAGACGGAAGACTAACGACATCATTTCCTGCAAGAATTGGCCAAGTTTCTTTTATTAAAAAGAGAAGAATTAGCAAAAAAAGGCAGGCACAACTGATCGCAAAAACAAAAAAAATGATGTTGATGATGGCATCAAGTAGGTGATTGGGGAATCGATGTCTTATTGGAATTTTAATCATATTATGGAGCAACAAAAAACTGAGCTTCAATGAGATCATGAACACCAGGTGTTTGTGCAAACTCTATAAATTGCTTCGAAAGAGTATCAGGTGCGCCATAAGTAACTAAATTTAAAGGCCGAGATAAGGCATACAAGCCCTTAGATACATTACCAACCGTTGCCGCTTTACCTTTCATAGGTAACAGTTTTATGGGTGTGCCGAAATTAACTTCAAATTCAGCAGCACCAATAGATACATAACCAATAGCGCCAGCGTTTCCAGACACTGTCTTGATTCCTTGTTGATTATCACCAATAACAACCTGAGCTTTTATTTGGCTATTTTTTAAAGAAAAGTGAGTTAAGAATAGTTCTAAAGTAGAACGCCCTTCAGCTTTATTGACCACTGTGATGGCTTGTTTGTTGCCACCAAGGTTACTCCATGAATCAATTTTTCCTTGATAAATATCTATAATTTGATCATCACTAAGTTCGTTGACAGGGTT
>CAXBKC010000282.1:0-5767 GCA_963975615.1 uncultured Oleiphilus sp. | reverse complement strand
GCCAGGCCGTATTTCTCACCAATGGCTCCCGCACAAATACAGAAAATCTGGTACGCGACAACGGTATCGAACACTTAGTTGATGACATTATATCGGTAGAGGATTTCAATATATGGAAACCGCAAACAGAACTGTACCGCCAGGCCGCATCGAAACACTCGTGCGCCCCAGAGAATGCTCTACTAGTCGCGGCCCATGCTTGGGATATAGCAGGCGCGATCCGCGCAGGGTTTCATGGCATTTGGATACAACGCCAAGAGTTGCTCTATCATCCTCTGATGGCTAAGCCAGACGACCAAGCGACTAACTTGGTCGATGCTGTTGACAGGGCCATTAAACTGCTTCAGTGAGCATGCTTGTGCTTGCGCCTTTCACTTGAGTTTTAGCCTGTACCTCACAATTGAGTTGCTAGGGATTTTATGTTTCATCAGTTCAGGTATCAATCAGTAAGTATAAGATACAATCTATTGATATATTCTGAACATTAAACTGTGCCACCACAGCTGCTACCCTGTCCAGCCGTACAGCCGAAGCAATGATCGGCCACGACGATTGACTCCCCCTCTGAATCAGTAACAAGTAAATCTAGAAGCATACCCTGGCTTTTCATGGGTATGTCTAATTGTTGATTAAAATCGCAGTCATATAAATATCCTTGCCAGTCAACACTTATCAGTGACTTGCACATCACCTGTTTCAGGTTTTTGGCATTGTGATTTTCTTTGAGTAATGTCATATATGGTACGAATTGACCTTGGGATATAAGGGTGGAACCGAAACGTTTTATCGGCATATTCGTAGTGACATAGAGTTCATTAAAGATAATGCCAAATTTTGCAAATAATTCGTGTTTATAATCATCTTGCAAATTTTTTTGATCTGGCGGTAAATCTGGGCCTTGCGGGTTGTACACCAAATTTAATTTTAATTTACTGCCCTTCTTCCCATACCCCAACTTATTAAGCGATATTAATCCGGCTATACTTCGATCAAATACAACATCTTCTCTTTGTTTATCTACATTATCTATGGAATAACAGGGTGAAGATGCAATCACCTCGACATTTTGTTCAGCTAAAAAGTCAGCTAGTCCTTCGTAACCCGGTTCTGACAGAATCGTTAAATTGCAACGATCAATCACATGTACGCCTTCAGCACGGGCTGCTTTAACTAAACGATTGAAACTCGAATGCATCTCTGGCGCTCCACCTGTTAAATCCAATGTATTTATACCTCTGACCTTTAAAACAGGCACAATCATATCGATAATCGAATCGGACATTATTTCGGCTCGGGGAGGCTCAACATTGACATGACCATGCAGACTACGTTGATTGCTCAGGTAGCCTAAATTGACCTGAAGAGTCTGAGTGCTTCCTCGCTTAATGGACGGAAAATCGCTTACTTCAAGAAGCGGTAAAGTAGCTTGCATGGTCAACTCCAGCTGTTCATAAAAGGTATTTGTATAAAAACATAATCCTTATACAAGGAAGATTGGGTTCAACTACAAAAGCGGTAAAAAACGCCCACTCACTCGACTTAAGCTGTTGATATAAAAGAACATCATTGCCACCTTTTTTTGAAAATCAATTATCTTTCAACTTCTTTCCTGGACTCTCTATATTCTCAAAAGTGCCATATTTTTATATGACGGAGTACGGTGTTTCCGGGAGGTTTGTTCTGGTCATTAAATAGGAGATTTTGTCGGGCACTTACTGGGTGTATATTTTCAGGCTGAAAAATTATGAGGTGATCATAAAAATTAACCACCTCATACCGATACTTATAACGATGAAACAAAATTAATAAGAGACTAGATTTTCAACAGGTTTAAGCACATATACTTGTCCTGAAAAGCCAACTGACGCTGCATTCAAATAAGAAGAAGGAGGATGAGTATACCCTTGAGTAGTAGACCAAAAATATTTTTTAGGGTAATTATACTCATGCGCATTTATAATCTGCTGAATATCATCCCATCCAGCTCCGAGAGGCTCGCCCTCTACATAGCTATTCAGAGCAGAGGGATACCAGTTCTGTAAGTAACTTAGAAAATCGATTGGCGTTTTCGTTGTATTATCTTCAATAACCCCCCATGAAAAAACTGAGCGTTCAATTACATAGCCATTAAAGATATATCTTGGACAGCCACCAGAACATCCAAATTCAGTTCTCACGTAATTTGTAAAATCAGACCTTCTGAGATTATACCCATCTTGCATATATTCAGTTACTTCAACACTTCCGTCCAATAAAATCTCCTGATTATCAATTGAAATTGGTGTTCCAATTGAACCTCCATTAACTTCTGAATAAGTTATTGACGCCCCGTCCACTATTACTCGACGGGTAATATCTTCTCCACCCATGACTAATTCTATGAAACTAAGATTGAAGATTTTTTTCATTCCAATATTTTTTTCATGCGTGTAACGTCCAACTGCTACGCCTTCCTCTGATCCAATTAGACCTTTTGCAATAATAACTGTGTCTGTACAACTAGTTGGATCGACTATTTTTATTTCTCCGTTTACCGGAATATTTGTTAAATCGCCTTGCGCTACAGTAACATCTAGCAATCTAAAACTACTTGGGTTAATTAAATTATTGCAAAACGCTTTTAAGGTAATATTTTTCATGTCAAAGGCTCTATTACCCAGGATAGAGTCGTTTCTCAGTGTAATCACTTTTGTTGGGTATAAACCTTCTCCCTCAAAGTCAATCTTAGTTATTTTAAGCTTTCCTCTAAAGAAATAGTCAATTAAACCAGTACTATAATTGACCGCCTTTGGAATCAAGAAAGGGTATGCGGCATCATAATTAAAAGAATTAAGAGTGGTTACTAATACTGCTTCTTCTGGTGTACAAATCTCCTGATCGAGACGATAAACGCAGACTTTGACGGCCGAAACACCATCCAACTCTCTGTTGAAGAACGACAAAGATGATGCTCGCTCATTTAATTGATTTTCTGATGGATGCACACCAACTACTTGTGTACTAATAAACCCCACCTTACAGACATCATTTAAATCTGCTCCAGAGAATTGCGGGAAATCTGTTATTAATTTATTGCAAATAGACTGCCCCTTTGTGCCTAACAAAGAAACTATTGATTCATAGTTAATTCCAATTGGCTGAGGAGAAGAGTAACTTTGATCAATTTTTAGGCCATTGAAATCAAGAACAAAGTTTGTGTCATTACTAACAAAGTTAGAATTTGTATATTCCGCGATTCCATCTCCCAACTCTGAATCCCAGTAATCAATAAATCTATCCAAAAAAACTGGATTGTTAGAATTATTTGCTATTGAGACAAAATCAGAGTTTATATCGGAACTCTGGGCCAAAGAGTATTTTTCATAAGCACTAGGATCAACAGGCAGACCAGGTAACTCTAGATGCTGGTCTCCTCTCACGTGTTCAGGTTGAGCCATATCTTCAATATGATGAACAACCTTTCCTAACGATAAAAACAAGCCTGCTAGATGATTCTCTTTAGTAAGCGAGTCAGTTTGTGAAGTCAGAAAATTGTAGTAATGATCTAAAGCCTCTTGATAAGCAGTATCTCTAACCCATTTTGGCGATGGATCAGAAATTAAAGGTATAAGTCCCTTATTCGAAACTGGGTCATAGAAATGGTGAATCGAGTTAGGGAGTTCATCTTCTCTTTCTGCTCCCTCAGAAACCCATTGTCTAGGTGTTTTTTGATTCCCCGAAGCAGATCTTATTAGCTGAGAGTGAAAACCAGAACCTTGTTTAAGACCGAGACGATCAAAGAAGTTTGGATCGGTTTCTATCAAAGACTTATCATAAGCGATCTCTGATAACCGTCTGTGTGTTGGTTCCTTATACGCGTTTGCCAAGTCTACCAACAACATTAACGCCGTGAACAAAGCTACGTTCTTAATCATCCGACTTCCCTCTATTTTCCCTCGTGTTGCTACACGCTTTATCAGTTAAATTCAATTGGACAAAAAACTCTAATCCACTTGTGTAGGTACTATTGCTCATAGCTTCTTCCAATAAAGTAGTTGTGAGCGGTATTTGTTGATGGATACAAGGGTTGGATACACGATTCCAAGTAATCGTTTCTGAAAGCCCCTTTAATTGCTTAAACACTTCGTGACGATCATTTAGATCTAAAGGCATTAATTCAATACTCTTACCTGACCATATTGAGGACAATGAATATTCATCATCAAAGTAATCATTATTGGTTAAGTATTTCAATTTGAATCCATGCTTATAAACCTTAATTTCTGGTGAAGTAACCTGATTGAGAAACCTAGACGGGCCATCCTTTTCCCATCCATTAATATGAAATGTTCCATCCGACTCAGACTTATCCTCTCTTATCTCAAAAACACCCACTTTTGAGCCATGGAAATCTCGTTTGTTGATGTACCAGGTAACCAAAATCAATGCGTCAGAAACCGGGCGTCCTTCTTGATCTGAAATCGTACCCGACAAAGGCGGGGCCCGATATGAAGAAGAGCATCCAGAAATCATACAAAAAGCGAGAAAAGTTGGCACTAAAATTCGCATCGTGAATATTCTCTTATAGCCCCACTATTTCACCGGCTTCAAACAAGATCATATGTAATTGAGGCTCATTATCCTTTACATGAAGGAAAGCAAACTCTCTATACCCAGACGTATTGGTGACTAATTCAAGTCTTGAAACACGTTGTGAGATATTTTCTGTAGCTAATGATTGAAGTACATCTCTATATTTACCTCTGACAGGCTCATAGAAGTACCTTAATGCAGCACTATAATCTTCTTGTTCCAACAGATTCAGAAAGTTAGTCCAGGCTGCATTGTAATATGCAGGAACCATATCCTGAGGTTGTACGCCGATTGCTACTTGGGTCTCATACATCGAATTATCCGCAAAATGAATGATCGCTTTAACAAGATATACTCCAACCGTACCAAAGGTGTGAGAGAATAATTCTCCATAACTAACAGTGTCTTCGATGCTGCCATCAGCATTAACATCAAAGTCAACAGAGCTTATGGTCTTTGTTTCTCCCTTTACTTCGAACTCAATTAAACCTGGGCCATTTAAACATGTTGCTGAAGGGCTGATAAATGTTGAAGGGTGGGCACCAATGACCCTCTTTACAGAGAAGCTTTTTTTATAAAGCTGACGTAAAGGACTTGTCGATTTTAGCTCTACGACACCCGAGCCAAAATTGGCTTCTGGCGAAGCAATATTTGAAAAAACAAACTGGTTACCCGCCACACAAGCTTCTTCTTTAAGATAGGATGTCAGAAAACTATTGTCATTGACTTGACCAATAACCTGAAATACATCTGAATTAAGATTTTCATTTAAAACAGGACTTATTATTTGGATAGGGGCTTCTGATTCATTCTGAATAACTGAAATAGATAGTGACTTGGTATCCAACAACACATTGTTTCGATATGCCTCAAGAACATAGGTAGCACCAGACAAAGGGTAGGTACTCCATGAGCCCGTTGCGGATGAAGTATTTACAGTACCCGTTGGGTAGACGATTTTTATCGAATCCGCATTATTGACCTCCCAAAAAAACGTTATTTTTTGGCCGGATAATAAGATACCTGTATCTGAATAGAAGCTTTGAATCTTGGCAGGTTCTGCATACTGGTCTACCGTTATAGAAACTGAGTCTGAAGCTTGTTGATTCTGGCTATCCTTGACCATCGCATTTATTAGATGTGTGCCGGAACTCAAATTAACAAGAATTTCGCTACCCGTCCCAAGGGCGCCATC
>CAXBKC010000281.1:0-5775 GCA_963975615.1 uncultured Oleiphilus sp. | reverse complement strand
AAAACGGGCGATACCATACGCCAAAAGCAAAGCCAGCGGCACTGCGATCAATACCGACTCGGCACCAGCCATTTTCTTGTCTAGGTCATCAACCACTTCTTTTAAAATAAACGGCATGCCGACACTGGCAACTTTAGCTGCGACCAAACACAAAAGCGCTAATACGATGCGAGCCTTATACTCTAATAAATAAGGCCAAATCTGTTTGATAATAGCCCAATCAATCTTAGTACTAGGGTCAAAATCTGAACGCATACCTCTCATATACAAGCCCTATAAAATAATATAATCACTAAAATAAAAAAAAATACCCGTAAGTGTGACGCAGTTCATAGAAATATTTTATTATAATTAACCAAATAAAACTTGACGAGTTCCTTAATGGAACCCTATAATCGCATCAAGGGTTCCAAAAAGGAACCTTTAAATAGCTGAAACATGAATTATTCAGCATTTTTAATCTCGGAGGGCATCACCATGCGTATATTCAAAAATATCACTAAATGGATTGATCATGAACTAGGGATTGGTAAAGTTAATCTGGAACTTGAAGCTGCAGATTTTATTTAAGCTGTCATCAAAACTTCATCAAACAAATCCATGATTAACATAAAGGTTTGAAAAAACCTTTACAACGTAAGCTTAAATTGTGCTTACACTTTTTAGATACCTTGATATATAGGAAGGTGACTATGTTTGGATTTCCATTTATCACTAGCTTAATTGTTGTTTTAACTGGCGTTGTTGTTGCTTCACTATTAGCAAACAAAGGCCTAGTAAAGCGTTCTTTAAACAAAGGCGCAAGCATCAATCCTTCTACTGAAGCGCACGTTAAGCAATAAACTTAAATGATATGGAAACATATCATTATTGAATGATTTAATAGCCACTTAACACTAACTACTCCTTTGCCCTATTCACTAAAGCACAGGAGCAATATAGTGAAGCATGAGTGGCTTTTTTGTTTTCCCTTTCTGACACTCCTACCTTTTTATATTTTCTTGATATATTTTGAGCTTGCTCGTGGCTAGGCTTATATACCCAATAAGTGTATTATTCTGCGGCGAAAATAACACAATAGTTTTTATATCAATTTAAAAAGGACCGCACCTTCATGAATAAAAAGCATTTAATCTTACCAATCTCAGTTCTTTGTCTTTCAAGCAGCCTTTTAGCTCAAGCAGAAGAAGCAAGTAAAGATATGGAATGGAATGCTTCTGCAGAATTAGGCTACATTAAAAGCTCTGGCAACTCAGACACAGAGACCCTTTTAGCTGAAGCCTTAAGAAGCTCAACAGGTGACGTTCGTTCCGCTGAAAAATATCGACTAGAAGTTCAATCTGACTACAGTTTAAGTGAAAGAAGCTATGCTTTTGGCGTTGCTAACTGGGAAAACGATAATTTCAATGGCTTAAACTATACTGCTTCAGTTGCTGCCGGTTACGGTTACAAGGTAATCAAAACAGAAGACATGAAGCTTAAAGTTGAAGCTGCTCCTGGTTACCGTATTGTTGAAGATGAAAATGACAATACTGAAGAAGATGCGATCCTTCGTTTGTCTGAAGCCTTCTCTTGGAAAATCAGCAAAACATCTACATTTGACCAGAGTCTAAAAGTTGAAACAGGTGACAGCAATACTGAAACGCGTTTTGGCGTTGCACTTACCAACCAAGTTGCTGGCAACCTTTCTATGAAAGTAGCCTACAACATTAAGCACAACTCTGATGTCGCTAATGGTGTTGCACACAGCGATCGTGAAACAGCGATCACTTTGGTTTATAAACTGTAAGTTAAAAAACACACTTGTAGAAGATCTAAAAAAGGCTGATGATTAACCCATCAGCCTTTTTTGTTACATTGAAAGAACTTGCCATACCCAAATAATAACGCGAGAGATTTCCATATGAATGAAGCCCCCAAACAGTTTTCAGACTTCAAATCGTTCTACCCTTTTTACTTGTCAGAACATCAAAATGTTAATTGCCGACGCTTACACTTTGTTGGTTCAAGCTTAGTGCTGACCGTCGTGATTATTATGCTAGCCTCCAAACAATGGAGTTTGCTTTGGCTACTTCCTTTAATCGGCTATGGTTTTGCTTGGATTGGCCATTTTGTATTTGAAAAGAATCGACCCGCTACGTTTCAATATCCTTTTTATAGTCTTTGGGGAGATTGGGTGATGTTTAAAGATATCTTGATTGGGAAAATTAGCCTTAAGAAATAAGGGTCAATACCACACCAATGTGCACTATATTTGAGCTTCGCTAATTAGTTGCACAATTTTAGCGCGTAGAATTTGATAAATTAATCACTCTATACGCCTACAAGCTAAGAATCATGTAGTTGGCACGCTCTCTGCTTTAGCTTAGATGAGTGCAAGGACATCAATGCATTGGTTTGTCATTGAGTTTAAAGAATTTGCTTCACCAATAGATCGCTAGGGTTCCGACAAACAAAAAAAGTTTGTGACTGGTCCGAGAGCAATCGACCTTCTCCAGGAGGTTACACGGCGGGATAAAAGCCCGGGAGATTCAGTTGGCTAACCATGCCATTGATTCCTAGCCCGTTAACCGACACCCGGAGAGATCTTATGAATTCATCTGTATTCAAACTAGTCGCTAGCTTGGTCCTGACCAGCTTAATCACTTTACTTCCTGTACACGCTCAAGCAAAAGAAAAATTTAGTGTCTGCTGGTCTATTTACGTCGGCTGGATGCCGTGGGACTTTGGTTCACAACAAGGCATCGTTAAGAAATGGGCTGATAAATACGACATCGAAATTGAAGTTGTTCAAATCAATGATTATGTTGAATCTATCAATCAATATTCAGCGGGCGCGTATGATGGTTGCACCATGACCAACATGGATGCTTTAACCATACCAGCAGCTGGCGGCATTGATTCTACTGCCTTAATCGTGGGAGATTTCTCCAATGGTAACGACGGCGTTGTATTAAAAGAAAAATCATCGTTGAAGGATATCAAAGGCCAAACCGTCAACTTGGTGGAACTGTCAGTATCACACTACTTACTTGCGCGCGGACTTGAGTCAGTAGGACTATCAGAGAAAGACCTTAAAGTCGTTAATACCTCTGATGCTGATTTAGTCTCTGCGTTCTTTACGGACGACGTCACTGCCGTTGCTACCTGGAACCCTCTTCTATCTGAAATCATGTCGATGCCGAAAACCACTAAAGTATTTGATTCATCACAAATTCCGGGTGAAATCATCGACTTAATGGTCGTCAATACCGACACCCTAAAAGCTAACCCAAAATTCGGAAAAGCGCTGGTCGGTGCATGGTATGAAATCATGGCGAAAATGAGCGCACAAAATGATGCAGGCAAAGAAGCACGTACCTTCATGGGTAAAGCATCTGGCACTGATCTAGCAGGCTATGAAGCTCAATTAGCTTCGACCAAAATGTTCTACACCCCTCAAGAAGCGGTCACTTTTACTAAAAGTGCTGAGCTGATGAAAACCATGGGCTATGTCGCTAAGTTTTCTTTCGACCACGGTTTATTGGGTGATGGTGCTGCTGATGCAGGTTTCATCGGAATCGAAACGCCTGCTGGCACATTTGGCAGCAAGACCAACACCAAACTTCGCTTTAACCCAAGTTATATGGAAATGGCGGCTGACGGAAAGCTCTAAGTTCCTATCTTAATCACGGCCTATTAAAGGCCGTGATTACACGCATTCCATATTAATTAAAATAGACCCTAAGGCCTTCCAATGAAAAAGATGATCAACCAGCACCCTTCACGCTATGCGAAAGTATTCCTGGCGATGCTGCCCTTTCTTATTGTGATAGGCCTTTATCTTGTTGCTTCGGATGCACGTTTATCTGAAAACCCGAATGACAAACTTCTCCCTGCTTTTTCCAGCTTTGTAGACAGCATGGAGCGAATGGCCTTTGAGCCCAACAAACGCTCGGGTGATTATTTACTCTGGACAGATACCCTAGCCAGCTTGCAACGTTTACTCATGGGCGTGATAATTAGTGCCCTGATTGGCTTAAGCTTCGGTTTACTCAATGGTGCCCTGCCTTTTGCTCGCGCGCCGCTATCTCCATTCGTTACCGCCATCTCGCTTATTCCACCCATGGCGATTTTACCTATTTTATTTATCGTCTTTGGTTTAGGCGAATTAGCCAAAGTCGCTTTAATCGTCATCGGTATTGCGCCTTTATTGATTAGAGACATGCAACAACGCGTCTTGGAAATACCCACTGAACAAATTATTAAAGCACAAACCCTCGGCGCTAATAGCTGGCAAATTATGATCCGAATTATGTTGCCTCAAATCATGCCAAGGTTGTTAGCTGCTGTGCGTTTAGCATTGGGCTCTGCTTGGCTTTTTTTGATCGCAGCTGAAGCCGTCGCCTCGACCGATGGCTTAGGTTATCGGATCTTTTTGGTTCGTCGCTATATGGCCATGGACGTCATTCTGCCTTACGTTTTATGGATTACCTTCCTAGCATTTTGCATTGATTGGACACTGCGCCGAATTTCTCTGTGGGCCTGGCCTTGGTTTCATAGTGCCCAACCTGACTCAGGAGCAAGCTCATGAGCTACATTGAATTCAATAAAGTTTGGAAAGAATATCCAGGGCAAGTGGTCTTAGAACGGCTAAATGCCAAGGTGGACGAAGGCGAATTTATTACCATCGTGGGCGCTTCGGGCTGCGGCAAAACAACCTTTTTAAATATGCTGCTCGGCACCGAAACGCATACTCGTGGCAAGATTATGTTGGCAGGTTCTGAAATCAGCCAAGAGCCGGATGATTCACGCGGCATTGTGTTTCAGCGCTACTCGGTATTTCCTCATTTAAGTGTGCTGGAAAATGTCATCGTTGCCCGTGAATTTCAGCAAAGCCCCTTATTAACACGCCTATTCGGCAAGGCAAAACAGCAAGCGAAACAAGAAGCTAAAGAGTTACTGGATGCCGTTGGCTTAGCCGCCTCCGAGGATAAATATCCCCATGAATTGTCTGGCGGCATGCAGCAACGCCTTGCCTTGGCTCAGTCCTTAATTAATAAGCCAAAAGTGCTTTTGTTAGACGAGCCTTTTGGCGCTCTCGATCCGGGCATACGTTCAGACATGCACGCTTTAGTTTTATCGCTGTGGCGCAAACACAAACTGACTATTTTCATGATCACGCATGATTTAAAAGAAGGGTTTTACCTTGGCACCCGTTTATGGGTGTTCGACAAGGTACGCCATGACCCTCAAGCACCCGGTGCCTATGGCGCAAAAATAACCTATGACATTCCCACGGGACAATGCGAAACCGACGTGCTGGAAAAAATCCAAGGCTCTTTTACTGATACCTCAACATCAACACATTGAGACAGACTATGTTAGATACCAAACCAACGCTATACGACTATACCCTGCCTGCTGCTAGCCATTGGTCTTTAAAAGTTAGACGTGGCATGCAAATGACAATCACCGATATCGAAGGTGGCGCAAACCTCGGCATGCTGTTCTACAATCCAGAATCGCTATTAGAACGTTATAACGCACCCGATACCTTAAAGTGTCAGCACACCTTCAAACTGACTCAAGGCCATTGTTTATATTCTGATATGGGACGAATTTTTTGCTCCATCATTCAAGATACAGCAGGCTGGCACGACACAATTTGTGGTAACAGTACGGCTAAATTAGTCAGTGAAAAATGGGGAGAACGTGACTATCAAAACAATCGCAACGCTTGGCATCAAAATGGCTATGACAGCTTCCTCACTGAACTCACTAAATATGGCTTAG
>CAXBKC010000280.1:0-5811 GCA_963975615.1 uncultured Oleiphilus sp. | reverse complement strand
TTCCAAGGCTTTGTCAATCATGCGCTGGTTACTTTGCATATTGATAACATGAAAGGTAAGAACGCGCATCACCAGATCGAAACTGTATTTAAGGCATTTGGTCGTGCATTACGTATGGCTTTAGAATTGGATGACCGTATGGCTGGTATCATGCCCTCTACCAAGGGAACGCTCTAAGGTTTTTCCCTTTCTGAAGGGGAATGAAAATGATAAATAGCAATTACTTCCTTTAGGCCTCATGTACATGAGGTCTTTTATTTTTAACGAGCAGATAACATGAATACAATTGCCATTATTGATTATGGTATGGGGAATCTTCATTCCGTTTCAAAAGCTTTCGAACATGTTGCGCCAGATACAAATGTGATTGTGACCTCTGATGCGGCCAAAATTAGAAGTGCTGATAAAGTTGTATTGCCAGGCGTCGGTGCGATGCGTGACTGTATGGCAGAAATGAAACGCTTGGGTGTTGATTCATTAGTTAAAGAAGTATCTGTAGATCGACCATTTCTAGGTATTTGTGTTGGTATGCAGGCCTTACTTGAACGCAGTGAAGAGAATGATGGTGTCGATAGTATAGGTTTATTTTCTGGCCATGTTTTACGTTTCGGTGCTGATCTTAAGGAAGATGGCCAGCGTTTAAAGGTTCCACACATGGGTTGGAATCAAGTAAAGCAAAAGCTTGACCATCCTTTGTGGCATCAAATTGAAAATAACTCACGCTTTTACTTTGTACATAGTTATTACGTTCCTGCAGATTCAAGTAATGACTATGTTGTAGGCCAAACCCAGTATGGCTGCTCTCTGGCCGCTGCGATTGCTAGGGATAATATTTTTGCCGTCCAATTTCACCCTGAAAAAAGCCAGCATTCTGGACTTCAATTATTGAAAAACTTTGCTCATTGGTCGGGTAAGGTTTAAGCATTAGTTTCTATTACTTAGAAATCTAAGTTTATTGTGAATATGAAGATTAAACTTTATTGGAGATGCCTTAATGGGCTTAGCTAAACGAATTATACCGTGCTTGGATGTTGATGGAGGACGTGTTGTTAAAGGTGTTCAATTTGTCGATATTCGTGATGCGGGTGACCCTGTCGAAGTTGCAAAAAAATATGACGAGCAAGGTGCGGATGAAATTACTTTTCTAGACATTACGGCGAGCCATGAGGGTCGCGACACGATGGTGCATACTGTTGAAAAAATGGCTAGTCAGGTGTTTATTCCCTTAACTGTAGGTGGTGGTATTCGTAAAGTTGAAGACATTCGTATCATGTTGAATGCCGGAGCTGATAAAGTCGCTATCAATACCGCAGCAGTGTTTAATCCAGAGTTTGTCAAAGAAGCAGCTGAACGTTTTGGTAGCCAATGTATTGTTGTAGCTATTGATGCAAAAAAAGTTAGTAAAGAGGGTGAGCCTGGCCGTTGGGAGATTTTTACCCATGGCGGCCGAAAACCAACAGGAATTGATGCTGTCGAGTGGGCGAAGAAAATGGCAGCTTATGGCGCTGGTGAAATTTTACTGACCAGTATGGATCAGGATGGCATGAAAAACGGTTTTGATCTGGGTGTGACTAAGGCGATTACCGATGCAATATCAATCCCGCTTATTGCATCTGGTGGTGTTGGTAACTTACAGCACCTATCTGACGGCGTGACGATAGGCGGCGCAGATGCTGTTTTAGCTGCTAGTATTTTTCATTTTGGTGAATATACGGTACAAGAAGCAAAGGCGCATATGTCAGCTTGTGGGATAGAAATGCGAATTGATTGATAGGTACTGATCTGTTTATCTATTTGAGTTATCGGTTACTTAGGCAAAACTTTTAATGAGTGTAGTCTGCAAGGCGAATTTGCTTAGACCGTTGGTTTGGTAGTTTCGCCAGCTCTTTTTGGATATCTTTTTGCGGGTGACGGATTTGCCAAAGACTGCTGATAGTGGCTATCGAAATACCTTTTTCATCCAGTTTTGATAGTGCCCAGCTTAGATATTTTACTGTTTCTGGATGTGGATGCCCAATGGCTATTGCTGTGCCATTTTTTTTAGCAATAGCGATTAATTTCAAAAATTGTTTTTGGATGAAGTCTCTGTTCTGGACATGATCCAGAAATATGTCCCTGCTTAAATTAGGAATATTAAACTTCGCAGCCATATTAGCGGCAACAGACTTTGATGATGTGCGGCTATCGACAAAGTAAAAGGGGTACTGGCTGATAGTCTCCATTACCCACTTCATTGCTTTGGGGTCAGTAGTCAAGACGCTGCCCATATGATTATTTAAGCCCACCATATAGTGTATTTTTTGAAGGCTATCAATAAGCGTTCTTTTTAAAGTGGCCTCATCCATGTTTTTCCTTAATCCACCAAAGCCTAAGTCAAAGCCCATACTATTTTGCATAGGTGTATGGAGCATGATCTCCTTCTTATGGAAATTAGCCATTTCAATCAATCGCTTTGTGAAAGGGCGTTCAGGTAGAAAAGACAGGGTCAAAGGGAAGGGGAGATTAATTAGTTCTACACCTTGTTCGTAACTATGCCCCATATCATCAATAATAATCGCAATAGTTGGGGCTTGATCTGTATCCGCACTAAGGTGAAAAGAAAAGCTAGAAAGAAGTAACGTACCAAAAAACGCCGTCAATCCTAATAAGCGACTTAAGGCGTTTGTGCGATGTCTCACTGAAAACAATAAAGGCATTTTAAAGTGATGGGCTTTCCGAATTTGATGAATCTTCAGCTTTCGCATCACTTTCTAATGTGTTTTTAGTTGAGTGTTTAAACTCCTTGATTTTTAAAATATCAATAGCTTTCAATAAACTTAATGCTTCTTGTAGTTGGAAGTCTTTGGATAGCATTTGTTTTTGTTGAGCTACTTCTGTTTCATCCGCTTGCTTAGATGATGGTTTCTTATCATCACTATTTGAGTTGCCGTTGCTCAAATGGCCCGCTAGATCGGCTTCTTTAAACATGTTCGATTGTTTTTCGTCACTTAGCTTTGCGCGATTTACTTCAATGTCAGGGATGATGCCTTGAGCTTGAATCGAGCGTCCACTTGGCGTGTAGTAGCGTGCAGTTGTTAGCTTGAGGCCATATTCGGAATCAAGTGCCATTACGTTTTGGACTGACCCCTTGCCAAAGCTTTGGGTCCCCATAACTACTGCACGATTATGGTCTTGTAGTGCACCGGCTAAAATTTCTGAAGCAGAGGCTGAACCACCATCTATTAATACAATGATTGGAATGTCTGCGGCGTCATCGCCTTTTTGTGCTTTATATTCTACTTGTGCAGCCTTTGAACGACCTTTGGTATATACAATTAAGCCTTCGTCGATAAGTTGGTCTGCAACATCAACGGCCGCTAAAAGTACACCACCCGGATTATTGCGAAGATCAATAATTAAACCAGAGAGATCTTTTGTTTGTTCTTTTAGTTTCTCTAAGCCTTTAGCAAAATCAGAACCTGTTTGTGCCTGAAATTGTGTGATACGGATGTAGCCGTACTTATCATCAAGCGGTAAGGTTTTAATGCTGGTCACTTGGATAATTGCGCGAGTTAGTTTGATTACTAAAGGCTCACGCTCGCCCACACGAACAACGGTTAGAGTGATATCTGTATCTGCTTCGCCACGCATTTTGTCGACAGCTTGGTCGAGGCTCATGCCTTTAACAGGGCTTTCATCCAATTTAATAATTAAGTCGCCTGCTTCAATGCCACCTTTTTGTGCAGGTGTGTCATCAATAGGTGCAATAACTTTTACAAAGCCATTCTCCATTCCTACTTCAATGCCAACGCCGCCAAATGTTCCAGAGGTGTTTTCTTGCAAGTCGCTGAATGCGCTAGGCTCAAGGTAAGCAGAATGAGGATCTAAGCCTGAAAGCATGCCTCTGATGGCATATTTTAATAAGGTTGCATCATCGATTTCTTCGACATAATCATTTTTAATTTTGCCAAAAATATCAGTGAATTTACGCAAATCGTCTAAGGGAAGGGCTTCTATTTCAGAGGCTTCTTGGTTTGGCTCAATTACTTGTTCGGTTGCTTGCTCTGCTGCTTCATCTGCTTGTAAAAAAGCTATATGGAAGGCCGATTGAGATAGTAAGGCGATGAATAAACCATTTCGAACAAGCTTGCTGTATTGGCCTTTTAATGAGCGTTTGCAACGCAAAGAAGGTGTTATCAATTTCATTAAAACTATCCCTAAATTTATTTTCTTAACCACTTACGTGGGTTTAAGGGTTTACCTTGTTGTCTGATTTCAAAGTATAGCCCTGTTTCCTGACTTGTTGTGCTTTCTGAAGAAATGGCAATTGTTTCTCCAACTCTCACCCAGTCTCCGGTTTCTTTAGTTAGGCTCTTATTGTTACCATATAGGCTCATGTACTGATCGCCATGATCAACGATTAAGAGCAAGCCGAAGCCTCTTATCCAGTTAGCAAAAATGACTCTGCCAGAATAAACTGAGCTTACTACGTCATTTTCTTTGTTACCAAAGCGAATGCCGTTTAAAGTTAATTTACCATTAGCGACGCTCGAACCATATTCGGCAACTACTTTACCATGGCTTGGCCAGGGAAGTTTAGATTTTTGTTGTGAAAAAGGCGCGGAGTCACTGGGCAGCGCTATGTTTACCAAGGACGCTTCAAGTTCTTCGAGTAGTGACTTGAGCCTAGCTTGATCTACCTGCATTTTTTCGAGATTTTGAGTGTTGCCTTTGATCTCTTTTTCTAATTTCGACAATAGTTGATGTTTCTTTTTTAATGTTTGGCTTAGCTCAAACTGACGTGATTCTAATTGTTTTGTTTGTTGTTCGAGGTTTACAGTTTTCTGTTTTATGTTGTCTTCGGTTTTTTGAATGCTCTTAAGTAGGTTAAGGATTTCATCAATCTTTCCTTTCCTGGCTTCTTTAATAAAGTCGAAATAACGTAACTGTCTGGCAATGTCTTGAGGGTTGTCGGTATTGAGCAGTAGTTTTATTTTTGAGTGACCTTCTTGGAAATACGCAACTTGAATCTGCTTTTCTAAAAAAACTTGGTGTGTTTTTAGCTTAGCTTGTAGTTCGTTTAGTTGGCTTTTAAGGGTTAGTAGCTCAGCCTTATTAAGGTCGATTTTATTTTTACTGGCACGAATATTTTTGCTCAGTTGATTTATTTTGAGTTCACTTTTCTTAAGCTCTTTGTTCAAACCAGTTTTTTCATCGTTTGCCTGAAATAGCCAGTTGGTCATCTTTTTTATGCCGGCCTTTAGTTTATCTAATTTGGCTTCAGAGTCTTCTTGTGATATGTCATTGGCTTGGTTGTTTGCGTAAACTGTTTGAGTAATGAGACTTAAAGATGAAAGTAAAAGCAGCATAACAGCAGCCTTTAAAATAGAGTTGAAAAAATGTTGTGAGTTGGCAGATTTCATTAATTCAACTTTGATTCAGGTAAAGAAGTCGCTGCATACTTTATCGTAGTGAGTAAGTAGGCGTGGATGATTTAGATTTAAGCATAATAACTGGCAGATCTTATGTAAGGTTGATCTTAGATCAACCTTACATAAGATAAAAGCTTACTTTAAAAGCTTAACGTTGAATTAAGGATTGGCCTGTCATCTCATTAGGTGTATCGAGCGACATTAGGTCCAGAATTGAAGGTGCAATATCGCTTAGTTTGCCATTGTCCTTAAGTTGAATCTCTTGCTTACCAATGTATACAAGAGGTACAGGTAAGGTCGTATGTGCGGTGTGAGCTTGACCCGTTGTGCAGTTATTCATTTTCTCTGCATTACCATGATCGGCAGTAATTAAGCATTGTCCATCGGTGGATTGTATCGC
>CAXBKC010000279.1:0-5812 GCA_963975615.1 uncultured Oleiphilus sp. | reverse complement strand
CCAACAAGCGATTTATGCGTCGCAAACAGCGCAACGCATAAATACTAAAACGTTAGGCGAATGCCTGACATTTAATAAAGGATACTATGAAAATAATAATGGGTTTAACTTTAGCAAGCCTGATATCTTGGCAAGCTAATGCAAATAACGAGGCTGTAGGAGCTTTTGAGCAATTGTTGCCACAATATATCGAGTGGGCGCATGAAGTAGATAAAAAGGGAATAAAGATAGGTATACCTTTAGATAAAAAAGGACTTAATTTAGCTAGTGAAGTCGGGATTAAATTTCCTGAAAAAGTCAAAATCGTTTACGTTGATAGAGTCCCGTACCCTTATGAAAATGAAGGTTTAAAGAAAATGGGGTTGTCGTTAGGTTTTATCGGCGAAAATATTATTAATAATGCCCAAGTTTTTGGCTACTCAATATACGTTAGAAAGGGATATGAACTTGATACCCCCAAATTAGCACACGAACTTGTTCACGTATTACAAATCGAAAGGTCAAGCTTGGACAAAATTATTTTTCAGCATTTATCTGATTTGGCAAAATATGGATATTCCAATGCTCCTTTAGAAGTTGAAGCATTTAAAGCAAACAAGAAGTACGGTGGCAGTTAATTCGCCTAACAATCTGTTAAGTAAGAACAAAAAACAGTTGGCTTTTGGTCCTTCGTCAACATTTTAGCCAACAATTTTTTGCCTATTATTTGGACGTTGGTACCAAAACATAACCATCCACGGTTATTCTACAAACAAAAATGGCTACTTGATGTAGCCATTTTTATGGGTGTTTAGCGGTGTTTTTATCGTAAACGGGCTTTTTTCTCTGCCAGTCTTGCTAGTGTCGCAATTTGTTGGTTTGCGGCTTCACTGATTTCTAGCAATTGCTCAAGAGATAAAAAGCGGGGTTCGCGCATGTACTGCACTAATTTATCGCGGCTGGTGACAAACTGGTCATCATCTATCGGTTGCGAGCTCACTATTTTGCCGCCTTCCCATGTAAACATCATGCGCTGACGCTCAAACGGATGTTGAGTGCGGCTAAGTCGCTTTTGGGCTTCGTTAAAGGCATTGATGAAGTTGATCTTGAGTTCGGCAGCTTTGGCACCGGTAAAGCCCATCACTAAAAACATAAAACCGTCTTTGGTCAGGTGGTAACACTTCAAATCACGCTGACTGGTGCCAACCTGTTGATTTTGCACGTTGACGCAAAAATGCGTTGACGTAAATTCACTTGGGGCATCGACTAGAATACGGCCAATTTTACGCAAAACATCACAGTGTTTTTTGCCAAAGTAGTCGGCAACGATCAGTGAATTGGTAATGGTTTGTTGGCCGTTAATAAAGACCAATTGCGCAGGGTAGTTTTTAGACTGTTGTAAGTTCATGGGTGACACTCCTTGATATCGAGAGTAATCATCACCAAACGGTTCGAATCATTGGGTGATGAGCTGAATGAGGTTCGAACTACCGCATCAAGGAAGCGGCCAGCCAAATGGCTGCCTCACCCAGCCCACCATAGTAGTGGTGCGCAGAGTCACGCAATAAAAAACCAGCTCTAAGGGCTGGCGACAATTGCGCCTTGAATTAAGCGGGGTTCGAATCCCGGCATTGGATTTTGCCAATGCCTAAACAGTATCGCCCCACTTAGGCGCATTTGTCAATTTTACTTATGAGTTATCAGTTAAGTGACACATCGATAACCCTTCAGCCATTTTATAAAGCTAACATGGTGTCATCGAGAACCCTTGATCACACGGCTATTGGCAGTTGCAAGCAAAGTGTATACGCTTTAGAGACTTAGCAACAAATGGGGCAATATTAAGCGGTTATTTAGATTTCCGCTTACGGCTAGACTAAAGAGTGATTGATCGGCGGTGTTTAAACTGATAAGTTACTATTATTATTGATAAATAAAGTTGTATCGGTATCTAATATGGATGAAAAATATATTTTCGGTTTGCTTGGTATTGTTCTTGGTTCTTTGCTAAGTGCTATATTCTCTGTTGTCAGAGAACTGTATGCTGAAAACAGATCGAAAAAAAAAGAAGCGGAGTATTTGGCTATCAGAATGATCTGCGTCTTTGATTCTTTCATGGAAGGGTGTGCTTCTGTCGTTGGTGATAACGGCTTATATCACGGCCAAACAGATGCCGAAGGGTACTCAAGGATTCAAGTCACTCCCCCACAACTTGATGTCCAGCTAGAAGATGTGAATTGGAAGTCGTTTCCCCCTGAATTAATGTATGAGATTCTCTATTTTCCAAATCTTATAAAAGATGCCGATCGCTATATTAGCAGCACCTTTGAACATGCTGCATCTCCGCCAGATTACGATGAAGGTTTTGAGGAAAGGCAATATCAATACTCCAAGCTTGGAATTATGGCCTCCGAATTAACTACAAAACTTAGAGAGAAATATCAGATTCCCAAAAATCATATTTCTAGCTGGGATATAGTTGAATATATGCATGAAGAAAAAGCTAAAATAAACCAGCTTCGCTTAAAGCGAGAAGCTGTACAAAAAAAAATATTTGCTGAACTAAAGGCATAACAAACACATTAAAATTTGCTCCACTTCGTTTCGCTGGACGTCGCTGACGCTCCGCCTTTTATGTGGGCGTTATGCACTTCAGTCATTTCTTCATATCAAATTAAGGAGTAAACAATTGGAAAGTCCACTTTTCACAAGGATGAGAACAATCTGGCACGCTACTACGTTAAGTGCTGCAGAATCGATTGTAGAGAGTCAAATGATTCACACCAAAGATTCGGATGGAGCTTCCAACTTTCATCCAAATCAATCCTCAAGCAATGTCTTAGATGAAGACCCAGAGGTTACTTTAGAATTTTACTGGAATGGTGATATTGAGTTCAGAAGCTTTAACGACGGCTCGCTTATATCTGATGACAAATTGACAGTTTATGTTACGAATGGAATTGATAACTTAGACATAGATACTGTCGCTATCTGGGCATCAAAGCTAAAAGGCGTTACGCAAAATAAATTGTCGGTATGCGGTATTGCAGTATTTTCTGAGTTTAATGAAATACTTGGTAAAGACACATCATTACAAAGCCGTTATAAAACACTCAAAGAAGAATGCACAAACAAGAGGTATATTCAGGTAGCATAAAAAGTGCATAATGAGGCGTTGAACTAAGCCACTGCGCGGAGCCAACAGAGGCTTCAATTGAGTTTATAACCCTCATTGAATCAGCCAAGCTTAAAGATGTATGATAGAAAGATACGATGAAAAGGAATTTCAATGAAAAACTTACCCACTACTCAATACCAATTAACTCAAAACTGCTCTGTAGCCCAGAGCCAGCATCAAAAAAAGCAAATTCCTATAGCATGAAGTATGCCAATTAATTTGTACTAGGCATCGGCCAAGTCCAACAAGCGATTTATGCCTTGCAAACAGCGCAACGCATAAATACTAAAACGTTATGTTTAAGGGGGGAGATTTGAGTGGTATAAAAATAACACATGCGTTTGATAGCAATGGAGTTAGAGTTAGCTCAGATAACTATGACGCATTACCTAAAAAATTCCCATTGATTTGCCCAGATCCAAAATGCAATGCATATGTGGATCATGTTAATGGTTATAAAAGGGAAAGTTATGGGAAACAGCAATTTATTCCCGCTTTTTTTAGATTAGAGAAAGGCCATAATCACGCGAATGATTGCGCATTTAGTGCCTTTGGTAGAGAGACAATTGTAGCGGGTGATTCAGACTGCGAAGTAAAAGATGCTTTAGCGAAGGGAGAGTTGATATTTCGAGTTCATGTTATGGACTCAGAAGAGCGAGATAAGTTGAAAGTTAAGGCTGGGGAGTTTCATATTAATCCTCCAAATGATACAGCTGAAAGAAAATATCGTAAAAAAGGTCGCAGAGCCACTTATGTCCGTACAATGGATAGCCTATTAGATATATATCACCATGGGGTAAGTAATCCAATTGATCGAAGTAAAATCCAGTTAGTTATAGGTGGTAACTTAGTAAAGTGGATAGATTTCTTTTATTCAACTAATCACCTAGGCAGCTTACGTACCAGACTAATAAATGAAGGTATTGTACAAGTAGCTGTTATTTTAAAAGTTCATATTATAGGGCTCCCAAATGCAAAACTTGGTAGATTTCAGTTTATAGAATGTAATCCTAAAACAACTGGTAATGGGCGCAAAATATACACTACGATCAAGCTTGCTAAGAACATGCCGGTATCTACTTTTACACTTGGTAGTCAAATAATGGTATTAGGTAAATTTAGTATCCCAGATGATGCAGATCGAGTTACGCCAATATACTTGGGTAATGAAGTAAGGACCCTAGTTAGTCATCCATTGCAAGTTGTTGAATTTTAAACATAACAAGCACTTTAAACGGAACAAAAACAGTTGGCTACGTTTCGCTTCGCTACACAATTTTAGCCAACAATTTTTGTCCGCTTAAGTGGGCGTTGAGGCTGTAGAATTACTCATTTTAAAGAAAACGGCCTTTATTCTGGGTTCCACATGCATTACCTAGTGTCTTAAAAGCGCTTAGGATTGATTTGAAAAGCTCATTTTTTAATTGAATTTGACTGTTAGAGTTATTCTACAGTCTCGTTAAGTTCTTAGGAAACTAATGGAATCGAATCAGAGAACGATAAAAATCTATTGCAATGGTTGTCTTGGTGTTAGAAAGCATACTGTTTTACATGAGACCTCTAAGCGCTGGGAGAATTATGATGATGAAGATGGCAGTCCTATTTACCATGAGACTGTAGATTACACCTTGGCTGAGTGTGATGGATGTGAGCACATCACTTTACATGAAGCTAAACAGACCAGCTCGTCTTCTGAGGTGTTCGTAACACAGTATCCTCCTCAAACCATACGCAAAGAGCCAAAATGGCTTATTGAGTTACTTCTTCAGGATTCAATTTCAACCCCATATAAGTATGAGTTTGTAAAAGAAATTTACATCGCATTGAGAAATAATAATGTAAGACTGGCAGTGATTGGTATACGAGCACTGCTTGAACAAATAATGATAGAAAAGGTAGGCGACAAAAAGAGCTTTTTTAAAAATCTAAACGCGTTCCAAGAAGATGGTTATATTTCAAGAATCCAAAGAGATTCGATTGAACAGGTAATTGAAGCCGGCCATGCAAGTATGCATCGAGGATTTAAAGCAAAAAAAGAAGAAGTAATTCATTTGATGGATATTACTGAGAATTTAATAGAATCGATTTATATTAAATCTAAAAACATCAATGTTCCAAAAAAAACTTAACAAGTAAAGGAATTGGACGCGATAAAGCCGCGCCCATACTTTAAGCGTTAATCCCATTCACCATAGTTTGCATAACGTGATTCGGCGTGTTAAAGCGCTATTGCCCCTATTCTTATTTGCAGCAATTCACTTAACCGATAACTTTTAAATCAAACCTAGAAGTTATCGGTTTTACATATCACACAAAGCCAATTCTACCAACGCCATATGTGGCGTAAAACACGCCACATATGGCGTATTTTCACCCCTGAAAACAGCTACAGTTTATATAAGCTTGATACCACTGCGTAACGGGCTTTGCTTCCTCTCTTGTTCCTTTTTTCAACCACTTTCGTTACATCCTCGCCGTTGGGCTCCTGTATTGGAGCCCTTTTTTTACTCATATTTACCAGGTGCAGCATGAATATTAAAACAAGACTTATGGCGCTGGGGTTTACTGGTGCCATTCTTACTGGCGGTGTGTTAGTTGCTACGGGTGAAGGTGAAGTATTACGCACCTATGTTGACCCTGCCGGTATTGAAACGG
>CAXBKC010000278.1:0-5837 GCA_963975615.1 uncultured Oleiphilus sp. | reverse complement strand
ATGGTGCATGCTATTGAAGCGTACACCAGTAAACTTAAGAAGAACCCGATGTCTGATATGTTTGCCAAAGAGGCTCTACGTTTGATGTCATCCCATATTCAAAACGCGGTACATACAGGTAATGACCGCTTAGCACGTGAAGCAATGTTGCTAGGTTCTATGTTGGCAGGGCAAGCTTTCGCAAACTCACCAGTAGCAGCTGTTCATGCCTTAGCATATCCTTTGGGTGGACACTTTCATATTGCCCATGGTTTGAGTAATTCTTTGGTTCTTCCTCATGTAATGCGATTTAATCTAGATGGAGCCGCTGAGTATTATGCCGAGTTAGCACCCATCATATTTCCACAGCTAGAACTAACAGGAAATGCGAGAAAGATTGGAGAGCTGCTTATCAATGAGTTAGAAGTTTTGATTAAAAATCTAGGTTTGCCGACAAGCTTGAAAGAGATGGGTATACCTGAAATTTCTTTGCCGAAACTAGCTGAAGACGCCATGCTGCAAACACGCTTATTAGTGAATAACCCAAGAGAGCTTGTTTTCGAAGATGCACTCGCTATCTATAAAGCAGCATTTTGAGACAATTGATTTAACCGTGTGGACTGACCTATGTCGAATAAAAAAATACACAGCCGTGATGACTATTTTGTCTTTAATGAAATCACCACGCGTTGGAGTGATAACGATGCCTATGGTCATGTGAATAACGTTACCTATTATTCCTATTTTGATACGGCTGCAAACTGCTATCTTATTAAAGAGGCTGGTTTGGATATAGCGAATAGCTCGGTCATCGGGTATGTCGTGAGTTCCGGTTGTGAATACCAGAGTGCCATTGCCTATCCTGATAGAATCGAGGTAGGTTTGCGTGTTGATCGCTTAGGCAATAGTTCAGTGCAATATGGCGTCGCTATATTTAAAGAAGATGAGAATATGGCAGCAGCTCATGGTTATTTTGTGCATGTTTTTGTTGATAGGGAAACCCAAAAACCGACAGCGATACCAGAAAAAATACGTACAGCCTTACAGGCGATTTTAGTTAAATCTGAATAATAGGACTAAGCTGGTTTTTCGTGGAATGTACTTTCAGCCTCTTTAACGCGACTCATTAGGAAGACATCACAATGTTGAAAAAACAATATCCTTACTATTTGGCTAACCGCGCGGTTTATGCAAATGAAGACCTGAAAGTCTTTGATAAATACACCCAAGAGCAAGTAAGTTGTGTTGCATTGGCAGATGCAAAAGCGATTGATCAAGCTATTGCTGCCGGTGAGGCGGCCACAGATGCAATGCGCAGAATGCCCGCCTATGAGCGACAGGCTGTATTAGATCATTGCGTGAAACGTTTTAACGAGCGCTTTGATGAGCTAGCAAATGCCTTGTGTGTTGAGGCCGGAAAACCCATCAAAGATGCGCAAGGAGAAGTGACTCGTTTAATTGATACCTTTCGTATTGCCTCAGAAGAGGCGACGCGTATCGGCGGTGACGTCATTCCTATGGAAATCAGTGCGCGGGCTAAAGGATATAGTGGTATGACAAAGCGCGTACCGATTGGACTCTGCTCATTTATCAGTCCATTTAATTTCCCTTTGAATTTGGCTGCGCATAAAGTGGCACCCGCTATTGCAGCAGGTTGCCCATTTATTTTAAAACCAGCGAGTCTGACGCCCATAGGGGCTATATTGATCGGTGAAATATTGGCGGAAACAAACTTGCCGGAAGGGGCGTTCTCTATCTTGCCATGTCGCCGTGATGGTGCCGGTTTATTCACTGAAGATGAACGTTTGAAGTTACTCAGTTTTACCGGTTCTCCCAATGTGGGTTGGGCTCTTAAAGCGAAAGCCGGTAAAAAGCCGGTCATTTTAGAATTGGGTGGGAATGCAGCATGTATTGTTGATCATGATGCTGATATTGATGATGCTGTGAATCGTATTGTATTTGGTGCCTTTTATCAGTCTGGTCAGAGTTGTATTGGTGTTCAGCGGATTAATATTCATGAGACGGTTTATGCTGAATTCAAACAGAAACTAGTGGCAGCAACCCAAGCGCTAACAATGGGTGACCCAAAAGATCCAAAAACGTTTATTGGCCCAATGATCAGTGAGACTGAAGCCGAGCGACTAGAAAGTTGGATCAACGAAGCAATTCAGGGTGGCGCAAAACTTTTGTGTGGCGGTAAGCGAGAAGGCGTCATGTTGCAAGCCTCATTACTTGAGGGCGTCGGAGCGATACAAAAACTTCGTAACGAGGAAGCATTTGGCCCCGTGGCCATATTAGATTCATTTAACGATTTCGATGCCGCTCTGGAGTCTATTAATGAAAGTAAATTTGGCTTACAAGCAGGTATATTTACTCGTGACATATATAAGGCTCAAAAAGCTTGGGATACCCTCGATGTAGGTGGCGTCATCATTGGTGATGTGCCTTCATGGCGTGTTGATCATATGCCTTATGGCGGAGTAAAAGACAGTGGCCTTGGTCGAGAAGGCATTAAATACGCTATAGAGGATATGACCGAAATACGTCTAATGGTGATACGTACCACAGAAAAAGATGCATAGTAGCGACTTGCATTTATTCTGACTTCGTTGATATTAACCGCCAGCTAAAGGACGTCCTATTGACTGAGGAATAACACACTTTTCTGATTAAGTTTACCTAAGATAAAGAGCTTTAGCTTGATAAGGGTGTCAGTAAAAGTAGAATGCACCAATTTCTAATAAACTTAAATAGGGAATATGATGAGCTTACATCCACTTGCTGGAAAGCCAGCACCACAAGAAATTTTAACCAACATTCCCTTATTGGTTTCCCATTATTATAAAACTCAGCCTGACCCAAGTTTGCTTGAACAATCTGTAGCTTTTGGCACTTCAGGTCATCGTGGTAGCGCATTTGATGCGAGTTTTAATGAACATCATATATTGGCTATTTGCCAAGCACTGTGTGAATACCGAAAAGGCAATGGCATTAATGGCCCCTTATTCTTGGGGAAAGATACCCATGCCTTATCTGAGCCAGCGGCCATAACCGCGCTTGAAGTGTTTGCTGCAAATGGCGTTGAAGTACGTATTCAATCGGGCGGTGGCTATACACCTACACCCGTTATATCGCATTCTATTCTAAGTTATAACCTTGGTCGCTCAACTGGGTTTGCCGATGGTGTAGTGATTACCCCTTCCCACAACCCACCTCAAGATGGTGGCTTTAAATATAATCCTCCACATGGTGGCCCTGCAGATACACACGTTACATTGCTTATTCAAAACAGGGCAAACGAGCTATTAAAGCAAGGCCTAAAAGGTGTTCAGCGAGTATCGCTAAGCAAAGCCATGCAAGCAGATAGCACGCAGGAAATCGACTTTATCCTCCCTTATGTGAAAGATCTAAATAATGTGGTCGACATGGAAGCGATTGCCAAGAGCGCTTTAAAAATTGGCGTTGACCCAATGGGTGGAAGCGGTATCGCGTACTGGGAACCGATTGCAGACATGTATGGCTTAAATATTGAGGTAGTTAACAAGCGCATCGATCCGACCTTCTCATTTATGCGAGTCGATAAAGATGGCAAGATTCGCATGGATTGCTCTTCTTCTTATGCCATGGGGCAGTTAATCGAGCTCAAAGATCGCTTTGATATTGCCTTCGGAAATGACCCTGATTATGACCGACATGGCATCGTCACTAAAAGCTCGGGCTTGCTGAATCCGAATCACTATTTAGCCGTCGCCATTAATTACCTGTTCTCAAACCGCTCAGAGTGGGGAAGTCATGTTGGTATAGGAAAAACCCTGGTTTCAAGTTCGATGATAGATCGTGTTGCTAAGGCTTTAGGTAGAAATTTAATAGAAGTGCCGGTGGGCTTTAAATGGTTTGTCGATGGTCTTAAAGATGGCTCAGTTGGTTTCGCGGGTGAAGAAAGTGCGGGAGCTTCATTTTTGAGAAAAGATGGGTCCGTTTGGAGTACAGATAAAGACGGCATCATAATGGACTTATTGGCAGCAGAAATTTGTGCCACGACCGGTAAAGATCCTGGTGAACATTATACCGAACTAGAAACTAAATTTGGCTCGCCAATTTATGAAAGACAAGATGCAGCAGCCTCAAAAACACAGAAGCAACGCTTAAGTAAGCTATCTGCAGATCAAGTTACTGCTTCAGTATTAGCCGGGGAAAGCATTCTTCAAAAACTGACAGCAGCGCCTGGTAATAATGCCCCAATCGGTGGTTTAAAAGTCACGACTGAAAATGGCTGGTTTGCTGCAAGGCCTTCAGGAACAGAAGATGTATACAAAATTTATGCGGAAAGCTTTTTAGGTAGAGAGCATTTAAAAACACTTCAGTTAGAAGCAAAAGAGCTTGTTGATAAGGCAATGGCTTAAGAAAACAAAAAGACCGTTCATTAAGCTTGTCGAAATGTCTCTGTTGAGTTTTTCCGCCAGAGTTTTACTAATGGTCGAAACAGGCAGGAAGCGAGAATTTGTGGAAATTGGAACACCCTTCGACAAGCTCAGGGACCGTATTTTATGAAGAAGTACCTGATTTTTGTTACATTGTGTGGCCTCATATTCGTTGAGGCAGCATCTGCGCGTCCTAAAATAGGCTTGGCACTAGGTGGTGGTGGAGCAAAAGGTGGTGCTCATCTTGGGGTACTAAAAGTACTTGAGAGAGAAAATATTCCGGTTGATTATATTGCTGGTACCAGCGTTGGTGCCATGATTGGTGGCTTCTATGCACTAGGTTATTCTGCGGATGAAATTGCCCAGACAATGCTTTCTATTCCTTGGGATGAAGGCTACTCCGATACTATTTCTCGGGAGTCACTTCCTTATCGCTTAAAGCAACATGATCAGTTTAATATTCCTTTAAATATTGGCCATGAAGGCTACCGAATTAAAACCCCAAGTGGCCTGTTATATGGCCAAAAAGCGTCGATGTTGCTGCGTGATGCGTTTGGCAATATTGCTAACTTCTCAAGTTTTGATGAACTTCCAATTCCTTATCGAGCTATCGCAACTGACTTAAGCACTAACGAGGCCGTTATTCTGAGCAAGGGTGACTTACTGATGAGCATGCGCGCCTCAGCCAATGTTCCAGGTGTACTCGCGCCAGTCAAGCATGATGGTAGGCTCTTGGTGGATGGTGGTATGGCCAATAATCTACCGATTGATATCGTTAAAGAAATGGGAGCAGATATTGTGATCGCTATCGATATCGGCGACCCTTTAGTCGATACAGATAAGCTCTTAGATACCTTTACGATACTTGGCCAGCTTTCCAGCTTCTTAACGGTTTCATCTACAATACGACAAAAAAGCTTACTCAGTGACAGCGACGTATTTATTCGACCCCATATTGCCCATTTAAGCACCACAGACTGGTCTGTTTTTTCGGAAAGTATGAACGAGGGTGAAAAGACCGCCGAAGAGAGTATAGAGTCTCTGAGACCTTTAAGTCTTTCTCAATCTGACTATCTTGCTTACCGACAAGCTAAGCAAGAAGTGAACGCTTCCATTCAGAAAAAGATGGCTAAGCCGATAGTTGAAGTGGAGCTAAAAAACGAATCAAAAGTGCATCCAGACTTAATACTAGACTCATTAAATTTAAGTATGGGAGAGGCACTTACAGAGTCTCAAATAAATGAGGCCATTGACGAGGTGTACTCCTTAGATGAGTTTCAATATGTGGGCATATCTTTAGAAGAGAAAGAAGCTGGCCGGAAGTTGGTATTCGATGTTCAGGAAAAGTCTTGGGGTCCAAACTTTTTTGAGTTTGGCTTAGGCTGGGAAACAAACTTTACCGATGAATCTTCGATCGATTTGGACTTTGCTTACACT
>CAXBKC010000277.1:0-5850 GCA_963975615.1 uncultured Oleiphilus sp. | reverse complement strand
GTCAGCACTTAAATATCAAAACAGTTGGTGTAGTAAGGGGGGAGAAGGTGGAACCACTAAATTCGACCTTACAAGACTGTCAAGACTGGGGGATGGAATTGCGCTGGGTTTCAAGAGAGCAATATCGCCAATTAACATCCAATTGTTTATATGGTGACTCGGTTTCTGCTTCTGCAAGTAAGCACTTTTTATCAATATATCCGGATGCTTGTATAATTCCTGAGGGTGGTGCTGGGTCTGATGGCGTTTTGGGTGTTGAGACTCTATTTAATGCACTTCATCACCAGGGTGTCTTAAATTATGATTTTATTGCTACGCCTGTCGGGTCGGGAGCAACCTTGGCTGGCCTTGTGCGCGCCAAAATAGGTAGGGCTAAATGTTTAGGTTTTTCGGCGTTACGGGGTGCGTCAGACCTTGAGCGTAGAGTAGAGATCCAGTTAGAGGGCGCTTGCAGGGTTAACCGCTGGTCTATTGCGCACGACTATCATTTTGGCGGATTCGCAAAAACCAATGCTCGTTTAACAAACTTTATTTCTGATATTTATAAGCAGTATAACTTGCTCTTAGATCCAATTTATACGGGAAAGATGTTGTATGGTCTGGCCGAGTATATTCATCAAGGAAGAATTCCTTCGGGGTCAAAGGTGCTGATGTTGCATACTGGAGGTTTGCAGGGGTGGCGAGGCTTTGCAGGCTTGCACCCTCAAAAGGACGTTTGAGAAAAATCTAGTCAGTAGTTTAGTAGAGTAAACTCTACAAAACTCTTTAGTGAAAATTTCCAAGCTGTTAGGATAAGCATCCGATCCTTAGTCTCTTTCTTTGAGTGGAAGTATCACAAAAATTTATTTTTTGGAATAATTTTAGCATGGATAATTTTCGTAATATTGGCCTTATTGGTCGCCTAGGTAGCGCACAAGTTGTAGAAACCTTGCGTCGCCTTAAAAAGTTCTTAGCTAATGAAGGTTATTATTTAATTATTGAAGAAAATATTGCAGCACTCATGCCTGGGCATGGTATGCAGGTTTCAAGTGTTAAAATGATGGGGGAGGTCTGTGATCTGGTTGTAGTTGTGGGTGGCGATGGCAGCTTACTCGGTGCAGCAAGAGAATTAGCAAAATCAAATGTCCCGCTTTTGGGAGTGAATAGAGGGCGTTTGGGCTTTCTTACAGATATTTCACCAAATGAACTTGAAGAGAAAATAAGTGATGTCTTGTCTGGGCAGTATATTCAAGAGCGACGATTTTTATTGGATGTAAATATTAAGCGCAATGGTGAGCCTATAGGTTTTGGTTCCGCTTTAAATGATGTTGTTTTGCATCCGGGAAAATCCACTAGGATGATAGGCTTTGATTTGTTTATTGAAGGTCAGTTTGTTTACAGTCAACGATCGGACGGGTTGATTGTTTCAACCCCTACAGGCTCGACAGCGTACTCTTTGTCAGCAGGTGGTCCATTGTTGCATCCTAAGTTAGATGCGATTGCATTGGTTCCCATGTTTCCGCATACCTTAAGTAGTCGCCCTATTGTTGTTGACGGTAAGAGTGAAATCAAAATAGTGATTGGTGAAGGAAATGAAATTTATCCTCAGGTAAGTTGTGACGGGCAGCATCATATTCCTGTTGCGCCAGGTGATGCGGTAAGTATTACCAAAAAACCACATAAAGTTAGATTGATACATCCAATTACACATAATTTTTATGAAACTTGTCGGGAAAAACTCGGTTGGGCAAATAATTTAACTGATGGTTAATGTATGAGTTTTAAAGTAGCCAAGTCTCTACAAGGTTATGATCTAATTGGTGACGTCCATGGATGTGGTCGCTCATTGGGTCGCCTGTTAGAGAAAATGGATTACCAGTATCTTCATGGCTGTTACCGGCATCCAACTCGTAAAGTTATCTTTGTTGGCGATATTATTGACCGCGGCCCCCGAATTCGTGAAGCACTCCATATCGTTAAAGATATGGTGGATCAAGGACAGGCAGAGATTGTGCTTGGAAATCATGAATATAATGCAATGTGCTTTTGTACAGAAGGGCGGCCAGATAGTGGGCAACGCTATTTACGAGAGCATACGGCACGAAATCATCGCTTAATTCGTGAAACCCTAGAGCAATTTGATCCTTATCGGACAGAATGGAATGAGTTTTTAAATTGGTTTCATCATATACCCCTATTTATTGAAAAAGAGCACTTTCGTATTGTTCATGCCTGCTGGGATACACAAGCAATAGATCGCTTTAAAGAGATTTCACCCACACATTGTATCGATATGGATTTCTTACATGCCTCTAGTCGTGCAGGTTCCTTTGAAAGTAACTTGGTGGATAAGTTGACGCGTGGTACGGTTTTGGATTTACCTGATGGTGAGA
Organism: uncultured Oleiphilus sp.; assembly: GCA_963975615.1. GTDB lineage: Bacteria > Pseudomonadota > Gammaproteobacteria > Pseudomonadales > Oleiphilaceae > PZPK01. The sequence goes on along the minus strand of CAXBKC010000277.1, from coordinate 3,478 downwards.
CAATACTGAGTAAAGATGGCTTAGTTCGACATATGTTTCGGACAATGTTCTGGAGTGAACAGCCCCAAATCTATAATGATGTCGTATTTCAGCCAGACCCTTTGCCTGCTGAAATGGCAGAAAGAGAGTTGTCAGCGATAGAGAAGCAGAAGCTACTTAGTTATCCTCTAACCGAAATGCCTGTATTTGTGGGCCATTATTGGATGAACGGAAAGCCAGAGCCGATTCAAGATAATATTGCTTGTCTGGATTATAGTGCTGTCAAATATGGAAAATTAGTTGCATATAGAATGGATGATGAGTCTATTTTAGATAAATCCAAGTTCGTATGGGTAGAAGTAGAAAAAGAATGACTCGTATTAATGAAATGTCTCTTGACGTCGACTTGTCTCGCTTTAGTCAATGGCTTAGCTCTCAAGGAGTTATGCATCGAATCGTGGAGGAAGGTGGGTGTCAGGTTCTTTATATACAAAATCAAAGCCTTAAAGATCAAGTGCTTTTAGCGCTTCAGCGTTACATTGCAGAACCTTCGATCCATAATCAGTTAGATGAATGGGTTGATGAGAACTCATCTAAACTGCGTGATATGCACGATAAGTCCAATGCAAGTTCTCTGTATTTACGAACAACACCTTCACAAGCTCCTGTCATTTATCTGCTAATGATCGTGAGTGCTATCGTTGCATTCTTGAGTGACTTTGGCGCTGGAGGTCCATTTATTAGGAATTTTCTGATATTGGATCCTTTTACTATCGATGCAGACTTATCAAGCGCTTCAGGGCGGTGGTATGGTTTATTAGATACGCTGGCAGCAGGTGAATTTTGGCGAGTAATCACACCTGACTTTATCCATTTTAATATTATGCACATAGTATTTAATTTATTGATGTTATGGGTATTAGGAGGGCAGTTGGAAGTGCAGAAGGGCTCGCTATCTTTTTTAGCGCTAGTTATCTTTGTTTCAATTGCATCAAATGTCGCTCAACTTTTAGAGACAAGCTATTTATTTGGCGGGATGTCAGGAGTAGTTTATGGTTTGGTGGGCTACTGTTGGTTGTGGCGCTATTTTCGACCAACTATTTTCTTTCCAGATGCTCTATTAAAGTTTAGTTTAATTTGGTTGGTGCTTGGTTATACGCCACTTACTGAATGGCTTGGCTTGGGGAAAATGGCAAATGCTGCCCATCTTTATGGGTTAATAGCAGGTTTACTTTGGGGGGCGATCACGCTTCTTGTTAATGAGACGCTGCTTAATAATGGCGATAAGCGCCGATAGTAGAAAAAAGCCCAAGCAAACCATAAATAAAGTATGGATGCTTGGGAGTGATATCCTTAGGGGATCACTAATGATGAGAGAGGCCAAAGAGAGTCGTTCCTCAAAGGCGTATAAATGATAATCATTATCATTTAAAAAGTAAATAGATTTTTATTCTTACTGTAAAAAGACTTACTTGAAAATAGGTGACTTGATGAATTTTAAAGATGTAGCGCAGCAAATTTCACCGGATATTTATAGGCGCTTTAAAGAGGCATTAGAGCTTGGTAAGTGGCCAGATGGCCGCGCTTTATCAAAGGAACAAAAGGAAATTTGTTTACAGGCAGTAATTGTTTATGAAGCGGCTCAAGGCGTGCCTGAAGAGAAGAAGACAGGATATGTTGATTCAACTAAAAAAACATCTTCCTGTGGCCCAAAAGATGATGAGGCTGCAGACCCTATTCGAATACTTCACTAACACTCATACCACTTCATCAATTAAGGTTTAGTTATGCCACATCTAGTCTCGGGCGACTTGCAGAAAATGCGAGTTCAGCAAAACCAGCCAGTAAATTATTATTTGCGTGTAGCTGATGAAGAAATCCTTCTAAATAAATATCTTGGAAAGCGCTTAAAGATTGAGGCAAGTGGAGCAATTCACTGTTTGAATTGCCAAAGAAAAACAAAGACTAGTTTTAGCCAAGGCTATTGTTTTCCTTGCTTTAAGTCATTAGCTCAATGTGATCGCTGTATCATGAGTCCAGAATTATGCCACTTTGCTCAGGGGACTTGTCGTGAGCCAGAGTGGGGTGAAAAAAACTGCTTCCAGGAGCATATCGTTTATTTGGCTAATTCTTCCGGATTAAAAGTCGGCATTACCAGGCACAATCAAGTTCCTATTAGGTGGATGGACCAGGGGGCAATCTCAGCATTGCCAATTTTCTCTGTTAAATCGCGCTATTTATCTGGTTTGGTTGAGGTTGCTTTAAAAGAGTGGGTTGCCGATAAAACAAATTGGCGGAAAATGCTTAAGCATGACGTTGAAGAGCTGGACTTAGAGTTTGAGCGTGATCGTATTTTTGATTTAGCCAAAGATGTCCTTGAGGGTTTAGAAGTTGAGCATATAGGTCAAATTACGCGTCTGAAAGAGAAAGTGTGGCACTTTGATTACCCTAGCTTGGCTTGGCCTGAAAAAATAACCACTCATAATTTAGATAAGCAACCTTTAGTTGAGGGTGTGCTAAAGGCTATTAAGGGGCAATATCTTATTTTTGATACGGGCTGCTTAAATATTCGAAAATTTACTTCTTATCATGTCTCTGTTTCTTGCGGATCACATGAGTAAGTTTAAATTTTTGTTTTCCATTCTTTCCCAAATTTAGCATAAGTTCCAGGATAAATTTTTACTATGTCTACAGCCGATATGAACGTCATTTACTTAAAAGATTACTTAGCTCCCGCATTTAAAATTGAGTCATTAGAGTTGACATTTAGTTTGTTTGAGAACGGTGCTCTAGTTGTCGCCAAACAAACGGTCTCTAAAGTAAATGCTGATATAAGTGACTATGTGCTTCATGGTGAAGACTTGGAGCTTCGTTCGCTAAAAATTGATAGTCGTGTGCTGGGCTCAAGTGAATATCTGGTCGAATCAGAATCGTTGACGATTAAATCTGTGCCTGAGCGCTTTATTTTGGAATGTGAAACTTGGATTAAACCGCAAGAGAATAAGCGTCTTGAAGGCTTATATAAGTCTTCCACTATGTTCTGTACTCAATGCGAAGCTGAGGGTTTTAGGAGAATTACTTATTACCTCGATCGCCCTGATGTGATGACGCTATTTACGACACGAATAGAAGCAGATAAAGCGCTTTACCCCAACTTACTTTCTAATGGTAATTTAGTTGAAGAAGGTGAGTTGTCGGAAGGTCGTCATTTTGCAGTTTGGTCTGACCCTTTCCCTAAGCCTTGTTACCTGTTTGCTTTGGTTGCTGGTGATTTGTACTGCCAGGAAGATAGCTTTACAACTTGCTCAGGGCGTGAAGTTGCATTGAAAATATTTGTGGATCACAAAAATTCGGATAAATGTGACTACGCACTTGATAGCCTTAAACGCTCTATGAAGTGGGATGAAGACGTTTATGGGCGAGAGTATGACCTTGATGTCTTCATGATTGTTGCGGTTGATGATTTTAATATGGGCGCCATGGAAAATAAGGGCTTAAA
>CAXBKC010000276.1:0-5857 GCA_963975615.1 uncultured Oleiphilus sp. | reverse complement strand
CTTTAGTGACATGGCTCCATGAAGCACGCCATCTTCACTCATCATCCATCTTAGATCTGCATTTTCTCTTACTTCCATTTTGCACAGGGAAGTTGTTTCCTTATCTAATATTAACCCCTGATTTGGATCAAACGTTTTGGAATTAAAAGTCACGATAAAGCTCAACTAAGATAATCTAATGTTTAGTTTTTGTGTTCATGCCGGTGATGTAAGTCAGGCCAATGCGGATGCCTGTGCTCTAGTGGTTCATGCTCATGAAAATGGGTATGTCGTAAAGATTTATCCAAGTCAATATGGCTGTGGTTATGATGATTATCATCATGCCGATGAGAATGCTTATGTGCGAGTTTTTCATGCTTATGGGAATGTGAATGGCTGTCTAGCATAAGCAGTGTTATCGCAATTATAAAAAGCCCACCGGCTAATATATGATTACCTGTTAGCTCTTCGCCCAACAAGACAACAGATAACAAAAGACCAAAAAAAGGTGCACTTGAGAAGATAACTTGTGACCTTGTCGCACCCATTCCTTGCGCTGACTTTATGTAAAGAACAATGCTCGCACCATACGACAATGCACCCACAAACAAGGCACTGACTATTATTGTTGAATCCCAAACAAAGGGGTCAAGCGTAACGCCAATTGATAAATTAACAATGCCGGCAACTAGGCCTTTCCAGAAGGTACTTTGGCTAGGTGTAATCCCATCAATCGTAGCTGTTAGGTGGTTATCTATTCCCCACATTAAACAAGCCAGTAAGACTAATACAGATCCCAGCCACTCAAACCCTACCCGTGAAAATGTGAGTAGCATAGCGGCTAGCAAAGCAGTAACAATTCCAGCCCAGCCTGAAATGCTTAAGTGATCACGAAAGAAAAATACACCAATAATGGCAGTCGCAACAAGTTCAAGATTCAGCAGTAAAGATACCGAGCCAGCTTGCGACAAGCTTAAGCCATACATAAGAAATATCGGCCCCAAAATGCCACCAAATAAAATAGCCCCGAACAACCTAAGTTTATTGGGCCTGTCATGCATTGGAGGAAGTGGCGAACTGCCTTTTCGGAAGGAAATTGGCATTACGGCTAAGGCCGCACCTAGATACAAAAGTCCAGCTAACTGAATGGGTGTCAAACCTAAAAGAAGCCATTTACTTGCGGGGGCCGCAGCTCCAAATAGAGCTGCGGAAAGGATTGCAAACAATACAGAATGATTACGTAGAAAGGTCATATAAAATACGCAAAGCCTAGTTAGAGTTATTACTAATCGTGGCTGTGCCCATGCTCTTTCTTCTTTTCACCGTCAACAGTCTCTTCGTGAGCATGGTCTCCACAAGCGACCAATAGGCCTAACAAGCTAAACATAATAATTATCTTGTTTAGGTGTCTTAAATACTTCATACAGAAATCTCCATTAATAATATAAACAAGCCATTAACATTATTTGGTTTAATAGCGTTTAATCTCACTATATTCACCATTAGTTTTAATAGTAATGGTAAGTGGCTCTTTTGTTCGGTTTCGCCAAAACCAACCGTGGCCTCCATCAAAGGCTGCTTCTAGAATGCCTTCACGCATTACATCGGAGCCTTTGTAGTATGGGTGGTAATCTATTTTCAAGGATTTTGAGTCACCATGGACATCAAAATTTGCTTTCCCCCCATTGGTTTTCCAGTTGTACGTAACTTTTGAACCTTTTGTCATCGTCACCTTTACCTCTGTACCTTCATCGGGAGCAAGTGTAAATGTTATTTCATGATTCAGGTTCAGAGCTTCATTCTTAGCGACTACTAATTCTGGCTCAATTTTACTCACTACCGCAGCAGGCTCTTCAGAAATGTAGGCAATTTGGTCCTGTTTTTCTAAATCTGCAGCGGCTTCTTCAGCTAACGATACTTTAATCTCCCCCATACGTTTAAGGCCAGTCATCTCGCCAAACCCAATGGGATCAATGCCATATTCTGATGGCATGACGACCGTAACTAGTAAAACTAAAGCAGTAACTATCGCGATTATTGTTGATTTGATGAGTTTAGCTGTAGAAGGCAGCTCTCTGTCAGAGGGTATATTTGAATTGTACATAACGATATTTTCCTAATATTAAAGAATTGAATTTACTGAACGATATAGCCGGTCATTTGATAAAACATAAGTAAAAAACCCAGCATCATTACAAATGCATTCGCTGTATATGCTTGTTGAAGAAAGCGCTCAGATTTACGCCAATAGGAAATGGCAATCAGAATAACCACTAAAGCTAAAATTTGACCGATTTCTACACCTATGTTGAAGAAAATTAAATTAGCTAGTAAACCGTCAGGTGATAGCTCATATTCTAGAATTTTAGTTGCTAAGCCAAAGCCATGTAGCAATCCGAATAATATGGTTGCAACTTTAGTATTGGGTTGAAAGCCAAACCATCGTTGATATGCCCCCATATTATCAAGTGCTTTATAAACAACGGAAAAGCCGATGATTGCATCTATAATGTATGCACTAATACTGATTTCCATCAGTACGCCAGAGAGCAGTGTAATGATGTGCCCAACCGCAAAAAGGGTGACATAAATTAATACGTTTTTAAGGCGATACAGGAAGAAAATCACCCCAAGTAGGAATAATAAATGATCATACCCTGTCATCATGTGTTTTGCGCCAAGGTAGATGAAAGGGATAGGATGAACACCCGTGGTTTCTTGGATGTATCCTTTATCGCCAACGGTTACTCCGTGAGCAAAAGCTTCAGGAGTAATCCCGAAAAAACCTACCAGCATCAAAACCAGCCCCAAGCAGGGGTAAAAGAGGTCTCGTGCTGATGCTGTTCTTAAAGACTGAAACATTTATGTTTCCTCCGGCTTATAGTTAGGTATAAATTAAATTTATGAGTCTCGATTTTGAAAAAAATATAATTTTTTCAGTCTGACTAAATACCCTCAAAATTACCCGTAAAGTTTGCACCAACAAATGCTCCTTGAGCATTCAGTAGAATATATAAAGTCTTGGTATTGGTTGGGTGTGTAAATGAAGTGATGAAGTGCCAGCTTGTTTTTTTGAATACTTTTTTGTCAACAACAGCCTTCCAGCTTGCATCTAACGCTTCACCTTCAATGAGCATTTCAGTTTCTATAATCCTATTCAGATCAATTGTTGCCTGAGTTATTACTTGTTGCTCAGTTGGAGGTGGTGCTTGCTCCATTCCATGATGATGACCTGAACCACTCAGTGCATAGCTTGAAGTAAGTATAGAAATTAAAAATAGTGCTGTATAAATGGCTTTGTTGTGCATATTGTTTTCCTTCACCCGTAATTATTAAGAGCTGAAAGTATGCACATCAAAAAACCGACTGTCGATAGGTTTTTATATTAAAATAGTTTAATTGAGAATTATGCTTATTGCGTAAGAAGAATTTCAACAGCGTTATGAAGTGGCACGGAGCCAAGTAAGGAACAGATTATTATAGTTAAGCCATATCGAAGGATTGTTCTGTTTGTTAAATGGTGGAATGAATCGGTTGATAATAAAAAGTGAATACGTTGCTCTATTTCGCTTCCAAGAAACTGGCATAGGGCTTCTTTTTCAGTCGTAGATCCCATAATACCTTGAATCTTTAAAATAGTTTCAGCAACCATAACCTTGCTTTTTACTGCCTTGGCAACCTCTTGGTCAGCCCTAAACTCCAGTGCAGAGGCATGTGCAGCCAGAAGTGTTTGTTTAACCATAGGGAAATGAAAAAGAGAGACAAGCTTCAAAGCCCATTTAAATGCAGAGTCTTTATATTGAACATGGATAGCTTCGTGACGACAGATAATCTGTAATTGTTTAGAGTTTAGTTGATTGATTAACCCTGAAGAAATGACAGATATTGGTTTAAGCATACCTACCGAAAATGCCAGCGGCTTTTTTGTTTCCAAAAGGTGAATATTTAAATCATCTTTCTTGATGGACACTAACTCAATACTATTCAATATTTTTTTACTACGTAACAACTGCTTAATAGCTTGAATGGCAGCATTAAAAAACACTAACAACATCAAGCTTATGGCAGTAAGCTCAGAAAAAGTAATCATATGTGTGGCCGCTTCACCCACGCAATCAACAGAGGAGTGACAATGATCAATAGGCAGCAATGAATTGTGATTAAGCGCAGGAATTGACACCATGATCCCAATAATTATTGCTCCTATAATGGGCATCACACCAAAAGATCGAAGTAAAATTATTTTGGATTTAGGGTTAAATTTCTGTACCCATCTGAAGAATAGACCACTAAAAGTCCATGCAGCAAGGCTCAAAATCAATGCGGCAACTGAAAAAATATAAAATAGATGCAAAAGCAGACTTAGATTTTCAGGCATTATGAGTATGGCTATTTTGTTTTTTTCGAGAAGCAATTAGATCTTCAAGGCGCTGAAGACTTTTGGCATCTAATTGAGTAGATATATCGATAAACGCTTCTAAAATTGCGTCAGAATCGTTTTGCGCCAGCTCTTGAGTAATATCAGTAATTAATGACCCTAATAAATCTTTTCGTTCGACAGCAGGAGAATAAGTAAATGCATGTCCTGATTTAGTGCGGTTCAGGAGCTTCTTTTTGAAAAGCCTATCTAGCGTTGATTGAATGGTATTCAAACTGCCACCGCGACTCTCTTGAAAAAAGCTATGTGCTTGTTTGGCATCTGCTGAGCCTTCGACCCAAAGATAATTAAGAAGTAATTTTTCTAACTCACCTAAAAGCATTGATAATTTATCCACAATTTATTATGGATATAAATTAAACCTTTTTATAACACAATGGAACCCTTTACTAAACTTGAGAAAAACCATACTGACCTACCTGTAGTTAAAATCAGACCGAATGTTAACCAAGCTTGCATCTATTCGAATCCTATTCTCAAACTCTTCTTTTAAGTATTTTCGGTTTATATCATGACCTTCATCTGCCACGAAGTTCTAACAAATATTAATTGCTCCATTAAAATATATACGATATATTGCATATACAGAAAACAATATATATTTTTTTTAATATATTATATGAGAGATTTTTTGCAATGAAAAAACGTAAAGTTTTATTTTTGTGCACAGGCAACTCAGCTAGATCTCAAATGGCAGAAGTTCTTCTTCGCAATATTGCAGGAGATGACTTTGATGTGTTTAGTGCAGGCACACAACCTACTGAAGTTCACCCACAAACACTTGCTGTTCTAGAAAAATTTGGCATAACAAAAGATGACATCAGATCAAAGAACGTATCTGAGCTTCAAGATCAAAATTTTGATTATGTTATTTCGCTTTGCGACAAAGCTCGCCTTGAATGTAAGACATATCCAATATCTGGGAAAAGAATGGACTGGAACTTCGAGGATCCAGTTTACCGGTCTGGTCCTAACCCATTTGAAACAACGCTTAACGAACTTAGTGGGCGAGTTTCAATGTTCGTTCTTATTGAGACAAAAAAGCAAGTTCCAAAAGTAGAATTTGACCCCATTCAATTTTTCAAAAGCCTAACGGATGAAGTGCGCTTGCGGTGCTTAATGCTCATTCAATACGAGGGTGAACTATGTGTGTGCGAAATGATGGCAGCGCTTGATGATATTCAACCAAAAGTGTCACGTAACTTAGCCTTGCTAAGAAAAAATGGTTTATTGGTTGATCGTAGACAAGGACAGTGGATGTATTACCGAATCAATCCAGACCTCCCTACTTGGGCTAAATCTGTGCTTGCTGAAACCACCGAAAACAATGTCGGTTTTATTGAGGATAGCATTCGAAACCTTAACGCTATGGGTGAACGACCAAATAGAGCGCTACAACACTGCTAGTCACTATTTAATTAAGCTGGAATGAGGTTTTAT
>CAXBKC010000275.1:0-5883 GCA_963975615.1 uncultured Oleiphilus sp. | reverse complement strand
AGCTACAAAGTCTATTTGTGATACAGATGCTAATTGCATTCTAACCTGAAAAGATCCATTTTGAGGGAGGTATCTTTCCCAAGTATTAGGAACCAGCATAGCATCAGCCCCGGCAGTAGTTGAAGCTGCCAATAAGTTTTTATAGCCTATACGAGCGTTTTGCAAGCTCGTAGTAGGCGGAGTTATAGGTGTGATAGCCATTTTATAGCCTTATAATCCAGCCGATTTAAGCCTGCGCTCTAACTGTTCAATTTTAGCTAATAGAATCGGAACTGCTTTCGATTGATCAACACCAGCCGGTGAAACTTTCTTTTCAATCGCGGGTGTAATTACAACTGTTTCAATTTCGCTTGTAGGGTTTCCCTCTGCATCCATCACAACACGGCTCTCAGTTACAGCCGGAATAGTTCCGTATACATCGTTAAGACTTAAATTCCTTGATCCTTCACCTTCGCTGCCTATACCGGTCCCAGCATCAATACAAGCGTGTGCATCAAATCCCCACACTAAATCGCCTTGAGGATCACTCTTCCAGTTGAATGTTCTGAAGCACGAATACAGACTGTTAAATTGTGCGTTTATTGCTGAATCTGTTGGCGCTTCTGCGAAATCTTTTAGGCGTGGATCTGATGATGTGTTGTATGCTGTGGCTGTCCCGCTAGTTGAAATCACACCTACTTGACCGTTTGGGTTGAAAAATGCGATGTCGCTCTCAGCGCCCGTACTCGCAACACTTATCATCTGAACGGCACCTGAGCTCCTCGCTAGTATGTTAGATCTTACCGAGGCAACAGGGGAGGCATTAAATAGGGCTGCCCCAGTATTACCTGTATGGTAAAGAGTCTCACCACTGGCGGGCGTTAAAAGCGTGTCAGCCTTGTCTAATTGTGCATCAATACTCGCGCCTGTTCTGTCACTTAAATAGTTAGCCATTCGTTTATTCTCCTACTAGAAAAAATTGATTATCTGATGTTTTAAATATGTCGCTATCTGATGTTTGTAAAAACGTAAATTTTGACGGTATAATGTTAATTGGTGGCAATACTGCGCCAGCGCCATCAGGTGTTAACGTGTTTGGTACTGCAACCGTTCCCGCTGACTCTGATGATAGCACAATAGGCACTGCAATCGCACCTACCGAATCAGGTGCAAGTGTGTTTGGTATTGAAATTACCCCCGCAGCATCAGCAGCCAGTGTGTTCGGTACTGCAATAGCTCCAGCAGTATCAGGAGTTAATGTATTGGGAATCGCTACAGCGCCCGCTGAGTCAGGGTTTAAAATGTTCGGAGCTACTACTGAGCCAGGTGTACTAGGTGTTATAGGCATACTATCCTCCTGTTGTGATTAATTGTACGCCATCGTTAGTGGCTTCGTTTATCTGTGATATTAAATCACGAACTTGGTCAGTTGACATTAAACCCTCTCCGGTTAAGTTAATAGATATATTTCTTGATTCTGGCAAGTTATCCTGCTGACTGCCTGACCCTCCGGCTCTTGATGAGGGGATGCTAGGTGCGGATATGCGCCCAGGGGATGAAACTTTACCGCCTGACCTTATGCTACTTATCATAGAAGTTGTTTTTGCTATAGAAGCGGCTGCATAACTTGCAGCAACTACTGGAGCCCAAGGACCAGGCGTTTCCATTCCTGATCTCCATGCAGCTATAGCGGCTTGACCTCCAGAAACGATCGCGCCAGCAACAGCCAAGGCTTTTGAAACTTTCTGAGCCTTTTTACCACCGTTAGCGAGTGCGCTTGATATCGCACTAACTGTTGATACTGCGATGCCTAGTTTTGCTTTTGCTGTGCGTTCCTCGACATCAACACTGGCTTTCGCGTGTTGCTCCTCTGTTATTCTCTTTTTTTCTAAAGCTAAGTCAAGTACAGATTGCTCTCTTTCTAGCCTGTCGAAAAGTGTTTCAACCCTCATATCTCCTTGAGATATTAATGCGGACAATATTTGCTCGTTTTCTTGATAAATCTTTTGTGATTCTGAAAACTCAGAGGCATTAGATAAAGTTAATTTAGCGTTAGCTAGTCGATTAGCGATATCTATTGTCGATGCCAAATAGGCCTCTTCACTTATTTTTTTGTTTTTTATAGCCTCGTCTAAAGCTATCTGCTCCAAGTTAAATCTATTTAAAATCTGCTCTTCAGTCAGAGACCCAAACCTTGCCATCTCAGCTAGTACGGCTTCGTTTTCTTCGCGCAACCTTCTCTGTTTATCTCCCGCTCCAGTTATGTCTATAATAGCCTTTGCGTTAGCTATCTTTCTGTCAAGCTCTACACTTGCGTCACCCCATCTTTGAGCGTCGATACCTTTGGCGTTTTCATTCTTATCAAGTATCTCTCTTTGTCTTTTTAGAGACTCCAGTAATGACCTTTCTCTTATATCTCCTCTTTCAAGTAAAGCAGCTAAAATTGTTGCATTTTCTTCTCTTAACCTTTTACCCTCCTTGCCTTCTGCCGCCCCTGTTGATGGCAGGCTGGTAGGTTCATTTTTATCTACTGAGCCAGAGTCATCGACCGAAGATTCTGGCTTTAACTTACTGACCTTAGTGATTGAATCAAGAGCCTTATTAAAAGCCTTTCTTGTTATTAGTTGGCTCTGTAATGCCTTTTCCAGTATTTCTTGCTGCCTATCAAAATTGGCGCTCATTATCTCCGCTTCAACAGACCCTCTCTCAACAAGGTTATTCAATATATCCTTGCTTTCCTCCCTAATGCGAGACGATTCCTTGTCATGGTCGGGGGATGGCTCTTTCTTGCTTGCATCAACTCTGGCCTTGGCTATCCTATCGTACTCGGCTATAGATGCATCTGCGAAGTTTTTAATTTGATCGCTTGGTAATGGCTGCATAAGCAAGTTGTGAAGATCACCATTAGCATCACTTAGAACACCAACCATGTCATCAGCGATATTCTCAATATCACTCATCATTGACGAGTCAGTAGCCAATGATAATGGCTCTATACCTGTATCAAATGCTGCATTAATGGCTGTGACGGTGTCGTTTACCATCATGATCCACCCATCTAAAGATGTAGCTATCACTCTTGACACAGCAAAAAACACATTAGTAGCTAAGGCTGAAAATCCAAGCGCTGCGATTTCCAATCCTTTAAATATAACTTGCACCCCATGCAGCCCATCAGCAAAAACACCAACGACATCAATAACCCCGGCAATCCCTTTGCTAATAAACTGACTTGCACCACCTGCCTCTTTAGCCATATCCTCGAATAAGTCAATCACTGAACCTATAATAGGAGCTAATTGTACAGTCAACTCTTGACCGAAAGCCTCAGTTACAGCCAAGCTTTTAGCAATAGACTTGCTGGCCATTTCAGCTTTTTCAACATCAATAGCACTAAGGCCAATACCTAATGCTTTAGCTTCAAATGTGAGGGCGTTAAATGCCTTAGAGTTATCATTGAACAAAGGAATTAGACGGGTAGCATCACCAGCCAATGCCTCCATAAAAAAGGTCATTTCTTGCTGGGATGCGCCTGCTTTTTGTAGGCTTTCGATGTAAAGCCCCAGTGATTGCGAGCCTGATAGGTTTTTAAATGAGTCTGCCGTAACATCAACTTTTGGCGCTATTTGCTCAAAAAAATCGACCATAGGGCCAGCGCCAGTGATAAGAAAGTCACCTACGCGGTCATTGACATCCTTTAATATATCTCCATACTTTTCTTGTGATATACCAAATTGTTCGGCAGCAAACGCACCGCGCTGAAAGGACTCTACGGTCTCATCAGCAGCAATGGCCGAGTTTTTTAATTCACGTATATTTGTTAAATTTGTTTTTACAATTGCGGCGGTAACAGCGGCAGTGGCAGCAACGGCTGCAACAGCCCATTTACCCCATTTATTCGCGCCTTCACGTAATTGCTCTCCCCCAACCTTTAGCGCCTCGCCAGATGCCTTTAATCCATCTTTAACGCCCTGAGAGTCTACTGATATCTCGACGCTTAAAGCGCCTATAACTGTGTTAGCCATTACAGTACCTTAATACCTTGTTTTTCTAGCTCATACCTGCGCTTGATCATGCTGTCATAATCATCTTCATGTATGCCATGAATGACCTTAGGTCTATGTGCTTCCAATATCAAACCAACTTCAGCAGGTGTCATGCTCCAGTAGTCACTCGATGATATACTTAATTGACCAACGAGCAACTCATAGAAGTCTTCCCAAGGGTGCTCTATTTCTTGGGTGTTTTTAGGGGTTTCGGAGCTGTAGTAGTCGGCTCTTTTTTTTTGGGCTCAGGAAAGAATGCTTCAAATACATGACCCATAAACTCATGTAGGTTTGAAGCTGTAATATCCCCTTCCGTAAACATTCCCGTATAAACCTCTTCCTGAGTAACTTCTGCCCCTGCCTCGTTCAGCAATAACGATATAAAACGAGCGACATGACTAAACCGAATATCACCTGTAGCATGTTGAGCGAGTAAGCGACCGATATTGATAGAGTCTTCTATCTTATCGATCACCAACATAGTAACCAAGAGTTTAAACTTTTCACCCTGCCAGTTTAAAACGAGCTCTTTACGTAATGACATATTAAGTACCCGCCACAAACACAACAGGGCCACTAGATGTAAAGCTAGCATCAAAAGCGACTATTGAGTTTGACTCTCCAGAAAAAGACGGGGCACCAGTCATTGCCGCATCAAAAGTTAATGTAGAGCCGTCAGGATATGTTTTAACTATTGGGAAAATTTGGCTACTACCGAAATATGCGGCCATCAATTCTAAGTTTTTAGTATGTCCTGACATTGACAATTCAGCAGACTTCAAACCAGGCACGGCAAGAAATTCAGTCCAACCTGATGAATTATCATCAGTAGTGTCAAGCATCTCATTACTGAATGCGATCCCTTTTGACATTACACCTAAAATCACTCCACCACCGAGTGTCATCGTTACTTCTCTGCCAATTATTCCAATTCCTACGCTCATATATTACCCCTTAAGGTGTTGTTTTTGCCAAAAAAGGCAGTTAAGTTAATGGTTCAAATAATACTTCATATTGCTGTACAGCGTTTCTGGTTAACCCGTCCGGCTGTGTAGCGATTCGCTCAAAAGTTTGTTGTATTCCTGATATCCCGTATGTGTCCGTATCAGGTAAATTATACCTGTGTAAGCTATTGTACACTGATAAAGCTAACGCAGATATTTCTTTATTTCCCCTGTATCTTGAGTAGCTAACTACTTGTATAGTTGCAACAAAGCCGGCTTTATCATCAACGTCATTACCTACTAATTGCAACGGATCAAGCCTGACAAATGGATAACTAGAATCTGGCAAATTTTGCGGCACATGGTCGTAAACGCTTTCCGGCAATTGTGCGCTCAATCGATCATGTATTGCCTTGTATACTTCGCTCATTTTCCGGCCTTTTTAATTTGTATGTCGATAGCTCTAGTTACATTTTCAGAAAATGATTTTACCTGCTCATCTTTTGCAGGCTCCAGCCACGGCCTATTGTGAACAGTTTCTAAGAAAAACCCGTATTCCAAGTTAGTCCCAACAAAAGCTACTTTATCGCCCTTGTGATGATCAACTAATATCGAGCCAATAAGCCTACCTGTATCCGTGTTTGGTGCCTCACCTGGTTTACTTGCTACGTGAGCGTATGGATTGCCTTCGCCTGTGTACCTTGTTACGTGAGTGCCTACAGACGGGGTTCTTATTGCTGTAATAGCTGATTGCTGAACCTTAAAAGCAGTTACCTTTACAGCATCATCAACGGCCTTATCTAAGTCAAAAGCAAAGTTGTTCAATACGCCTTGTAAGTCTGCCATGCCCTTAATAATAACACTCATGTAGCCACCGATTCACTAGCTATTACATCAATCCATATAGCTGACTC
>CAXBKC010000274.1:0-5886 GCA_963975615.1 uncultured Oleiphilus sp. | reverse complement strand
ACTTAATTGCTGCGAGCCGTCGGACATTAATGAACTAACTGTAGATTCTGAACCTATCACTTGGCTTCCTATTCTTGTGGTTGTTTAGCTATAAAGAGTCTCATTTTAAATGTTAGAACTCAATCTGACTTGTAAGGCTGTCACATTACAAATTATTGATAATGAATCCTTAGCTGGATAACGAAATCTATACGTAAAAATTAAAGCCAAGCCAAAGCCAATTACAGAAACTGTCGTTTGTTTGAAACAAGCTCACATAAATAATATAAAATTTAACCTAAAAACAGGTAGAATAACTTTTTTAAGCAGTAAGGTTAGATGGGTGTATCATGAAAAATACTCAGGATCACAGGCTGGGAAGTTACGACATTTCAGACTTTGATGAAAATATGAATTTAAAGTTTGGATCGATAAATTCTCTTCTATTAATTTATCTAATCAGCCCAATTATTATCTCATTTATTTGCTCTAGCTCGAAAGGGAATATGGGACTGCAAATTCTGAAGGCTAGTTATACCTCTCAACATATAATGTATCTTTCATTAATAGGTACCGTTCCTGTCATTATATTTCTTATATCATTCCTAATCAGAAAAAAGCTTAATTTAATTGACCATATCAAGCAACACGGCAAAGCATTAATGATGACATCTGCAATTTTCAACGTAGTTATATGGTCTTATGTAGTCATTCATATCGGTTATAAAGCCAACGTATTTCACATACTCTCAATATTATTAAGTTATCTTTCATTAGCTTACATTTTTAAATCAAACCGTTTAAAAGACTACTTTGCAACCTACATTCCCAAGTAGCTATTCACACTCAACTTGTTGCTAACAATCAATGAAAAATATAAAGAAAATCAACGTAGTATCAAATAATAATACTGAAGAAGTACGCTTTAAAAGCTTTGAACTTATAAATAAAAGAATGCCTTATATTCTGGAACAGACTTTTGGCTTGGACTCCCAACAAAAGCTATCTAATAATAGCAAACATCAAGAATTCCCCGATAATTCCGTTGAACAAATCCTCCTAGAGTTTATAAAAACAGCAGATCCAACGGGGATATTAAAAAAAGGGTTATGGATCACTGAAAATCCGGGAAAAGATGAAATATCTCGAAATATTTCAATTTTCGATCCAGTGAATAACACTACCTACACTATAGGTGGAATAGGTCTCGTTAGACTTGAGAATGACATCCTTTATCTAGAAAACCCTATTTTCGAAACATCCTTTCACAAATACCAACTAAAAAAAGGCAATAATGAAGGTGGTACAACTTACTTTACCAGTAAAGGCAAAATCAGTAAAAACAACACAACACCGGTCGGTGTAACATACTACGAGAAAGGCCCTTATAATCTTTGTGAAAAAATCGAAAAAACTGAGCAATTAAAAGGAAAAGGATTTAATACACCGCAATATATTGCAGCAGGAAAGATTAAAAATCTTTTAAACGGTGAGTTTGGGTTTAGTATCTACAAGACACAATTAACGTACGACTACTTGCTTAATTTAAGTCTTTATATCGATAAAAATATAAATTTTAAATCCAATTTTTTTCAATACATTGACTCAAAATATAAACAACTTGCTAAGCTTCACTTCAATCTAAATCTTACTCACGGCCAACCGACAATAACCAACGCTGAAGGCGAAATAAATTTAGAAAATGGCATATATAAATTTACATGCGTTATAAAAGACTTAGCTACATTAACGACGATACCAGACCAAAAACAAAAGATTATTATTGAAGGCCCTACCCCATATAATATAAATGCTAAAGTAAAAAAATCTCCAAAAGTTGCAGCCGTCATAAACGACTTACAAATTGCCCTGACACAAGAATTCAATATCTTATTAATTTCCATGTCTGCCTTACCAAATGAAGGAGTACAATTTAAATTCTTAAAATATCAATATCCAATTATTATGAAAGCAATTGCTAAGGCCTATGGTTTATTACCAGATCAAACTATAGAGCAATTAATTAATTTTAGTATTACTCACTTTATGAATAGCTTAAAACTTGGTCACAGTATTTCACTGTGCAATGAAATTCTAGGCGGTTTATCCGCCCATGCTATGTTAGGTTTTGCACCAGCATACATGAATGAAATAGAGTTTATAAATTCGAACTGATACTTCATTTGGTGCTTAATGGGTAGAACTCTTAAATGATATTTACTTCTTCTAAGGTAAATTTTCTCAATATTATTTAGTTTAAAAACAACTCAAAAGGAAATAAAAATATGGGCCTTAACAAATACTTAAATGTATTGAGCTTTATTGTATTAGCTCTTTTATTGACTGGCTGTGCTGATAACAAAAACACAGATAAAGGGCCCCTTAGTGGAGATACAGAGTCACCTAAGCAATTAGAGGGGAGCATTTATGAAAGAACCTACTCTCCAAGTATCGGAGCGGCATCAGCAAAAGTTACTATAGTAGAATTCTTCGACCCCGCGTGCGAAGCATGCAAAGCATTCTATCCAATAGTAAAAGAAATATTATCAAGGCACCCAGAAGATGTTCGGCTAGTTCTACGCTATGCAACGCTTCATAAAGATTCTGAAACCGTTGTTAGGCTTTTAGAAGCTTCTCGCTTACAAAATGTCTTTGAACCTGTTCTTGATGCGCTTATTAAAAATCAAGAACAATGGGCATCACATCGTCACCCTAATGTTGAAAGAGCTTGGGAAATAGCAGAATCTGCAGGATTAAATATTGATTCGGCAAAAGCAATTATGAACTCAGAAGCAATAAATAAAATCGTAGACCAAGAAATGAAAGACTTAGTTAGCCTAGGTGTGCAACAGACGCCAACCTTCTTTGTGAATGAAAAGCCATTAACTTCTTTTGGCGCGCAAGAACTATATGACTTGGTTGTTTCTGAATTAACACCGTAGCAGAGATACTGGGAGGCTTTTATGCTTTCCCAGTTTAAATCCTAACAATTACTTATAAAAGGCCTCAACAGTCCCTTTTACCTTCATTATAAGTGGTTGCCCTCGACGATCTAAGGCTTTGGGCGAAGGGATTTTTACCCAGCCCTCACTGATACAATATTCCTCTACGCCGGTACGCTCTTTGCCATTTACCTGAATGCCAATATCGTGTTCAAAGATTTCTGCCACATGATGTGGGCTGTTTGGATTAACCGAAAGTCGGTCAGGTAATGCTGGTAAGGATTTAGTATCGTTCATATTAGTGACCTGAATAAAATAAAAAGTGCGCTATTGTAGATAATATAGATCTAGCTCTCAAGAACTGCTGAAGAGTTTTGTGACTTATCTATTTTGGGAAATTTCTAGGATTTCCATTTCATGTGAAGTTCAATTTAGTTGATCTTATGAAATAAAATCATAATTGATCCGCCTATCTAATAAAGGTTCTCACACACCATTCTAGCGAGGTAAAAACATGATTTCTTGTGACCAACATGACTATATAGAAATTGCGTGCATGTACCGCTACCCAATTCGTATTAGCTTGAAGTCTAATTCAACAATAGACTGCACAGCTATTGATACCCATCAAAATGAACATCGCAACGAGTGTATAAAGGTTGAATTTAATGGAATAGAAAAACTAATCGTTTTGAATGATATTGATAAAATTGAAGTACTTATTGATAATCCGCATTTTAATTATGTGAGCTTTGACTAAGTGACAAATACAAAAATACTAGAAGAACTACTTATTGAAATTGATAATTGCGCTAAATCTCAAACTAAACGAGCAGACTTTGCTCTCACCTTCATTGAAGCGATTGAATCACTAGATGATCTTCCTTTTTCCGTTATTGATGAGGCCAGAGACTGGCAATATAAAATAGAGACAATGGGTGATGCCCTACAAACACCTACTGATAGCCAGAATAAAGCGCTAAAAACATGGATAAAACGCTTGATCACAACATATGCCTAATATTTAGCCGGTTTTAATAAAAGAATATCATTTAAAACGAGAAGCACGTCACATTTAACTAAGGATTAGTCCAGAGTAAGCCTTTTGGATGATCTTATTACGCCCCGCTTATCCCTACTATTAATTCATCGGCGCAAAACATGTTAAGCAAAAAATTCAGGCCTTTTTGTTTAGCACGTTTTTACCGATCAGGGTCTTCCTACAAGCACCCTAATTCGTATGGCGGTTTTAAGGTAGTTCGGCACCTTCTAACCGCCTTTTTTATGTCTGCGATTTATAGCTAACTCGTTGAGCAAGCCTGTGCTGAGCTCGTCGAAGTATCGAAACGTGTTCGATGCAACTCAAAGTTTAATTTGGAAGACCCTTCGACGGGGCTCAAACGTGCTTTTACTCATAAATACGCTGATAAGGCGGTAAGGAATTAATTAACAAGTTCCCATATCGACGTGTTAATAAGCGGGTATCGAGAATCGTAATCTGCCCTGTATCTTCTTCAGTTCTAATCAAGCGTCCACACGCCTGAATCAGTTTCAAACTCGCATCAGGCACCGACACTTCCATAAATGGGTTTCGACCCTGCGCTTCAAGCCATTCACTAATACTTTCTTCAAGCGGATCATTAGGCACAGAAAAAGGTATTTTAGCGATAATGACGTGCGTTAAATAACCACCAGGCAAGTCGATACCTTCAGCTAAAGATGCAAGGCCAAATAAAATACTTCGCTTTCCTGAATCTACGGATTCTTTATGGCGCCTTACGAGCTCTTGTTTGCTAAAATCGTCTTGAGTCATGATGTCTTTTTTTAAGGCACCACTGACTTTAAAATGGACGTCGTTCATCTGTTTGCGAGAACTAAATAAGACTAATACAGCTTTATGCTCAGCTACCCAAGACTCCAACCTTTCCACAATCTCGGCGGTATGTGCTTCAGGGTTAGAAGCACAGGCTTTCATATTTGGAATTAGAAGGCGTGCGACATTTTGAAAGTCAAAGGGGCTGGATACTTGGTGATAAACACTCGCTTTGGGTAAGCCTGCCTTTTGGGCCAGGCGATCAAACTTGCCTAAGGCCGTCAGTGTTGCTGAGGTTAATACAGCGGCAAAGGTTTTTTTCCAGAGCTCCTCGTGTAGCAAGCCTCCGGCACTTAGCGGACTGCCATACAAACCAATGTCGGCTGCATTTTCATAATCGCGCAGAACTAACCATTTAGCTGAAGGATGAGCTTTTTCATCTTGGGGCTTAGAATAAAACATCCATAGCTCATGGATATTCTCAGCACGATCACACAAGCTCCCAAAAACAGGGAACCATTGTTCGCCCTCTTCTTTTGATAGTCCAGAATCAGATTTCTCATCGACTGCTTTGGTTACTTCTGCTCGAATATCATCAAGTAAACGACAGAGGCTGGCCGTTAACACCCTGACCTCACAAGCCATTTTATGAAATTCTTCAGGAATAATACCTTGCTTGAAACGATAACGACGGGTATTAGATAAAGAGTTTGAAAATGAGTTGGATGGCGCATTATCGTCAGAATCCCAGACAACATTTTCAGCCAAGTAATCATAAATGCGCGAAAACCAGTCATGAAGCTGAACACTCACTTGTGAGATATCTTCAATGTGTCTTCCCATATAATTGCCAGGCCCAAGGTAAGGAGAGAACTCTACCATGGCTTTGCTCAGAGACTTGAGCCAAGTTTCAACCGTTTTTAAACCGCTATTCACGGTAAAGTGATTCAAAGCTTTATCCGCTAAATGATGCGCTTCATCTAAGACTAAAATAGATGTTTCAGGTGGCGGAAGTAATACCCCACCACCTAAAGCCAAGTCTGATAATAACAGGTCGTGATTTACCACGATCAAATCAGCCTCATCCCACGTTCTTCTATTTACATAATAAGGACAGTTGTTGTAATAGCTACAACGACGCTTGCTGCATTG
>CAXBKC010000273.1:0-5914 GCA_963975615.1 uncultured Oleiphilus sp. | reverse complement strand
ATTAAAATATCAGTAAGGTGTAACTTGGTATCTTTAATGAGTGGTTCAAGGAATACCGTCATAACTGGGAAAGTAAACATAGAGATTATGCCAATAGCAACGCTCGAAAGTTGCATGGCCTGGAAATAAGCCGTCCAGTGGACTGTAAAAAGTAGGCTACAAAAAACTAAAAGCATTAGTCTTTTAATATTTTTAATGATGAGGCCTTGCTTGAAAAACAAGGCGATTGCGCCAACCACAAAGCCGCATACTAAGGTTCTAAAAGCAATGATATCAACAGCATTATAAGGAATGATTTTTGAAAATAGGGCGGTGCCACCAAACAGCAATGCAGCTATATGTAAGTGAAGAATAAATTTACTTTCGCCTTGTTGACTCATGAAAGCTGATCCCAGGGTTTATCTTCTGCTACTACGTAGAGCCATTGATCATTGTCTTTAACAAAGTAACTTAATTCTTCAATACGTTCAGCTTTACCTGCAACTTTATAGCGAGCGACAAACTTAACCCAGCCATAAGCATCTTCTGCTAATCCGGCTTTACATTGTATTATTTTGAGACCTAACCATTTAGTTTCTTGGTCAAAATCTACGTGCTTAGGGCGATTAATTAACTGCCAGGTATTTAGCAAGTAGGGTTCATTTTCTGTTACAAAGGCACTGTATCTAGAGCGCATTAATTGCTCTGCAGTTTTAGGCTTTTCTTTATCGGTCAAAAAAAGTTCGCAGCACTTGGAAAAAGAGTGGGAGCTACCACAGGGGCAAGGTTGGTTTGAAAACATTAATCTCTTCTTAATTTATCACTTATCGCGATAGGGCTAGGAAAACGGAAAATGACAATATAAGAATTAAATATAAACGTCAAAATAGCAGTAGCTTGGATAAGGTGCGACGCTTCGTTGCCAATCAAGGCAGACGCAGCCGCTAAGTATGCAATCAGTAATGAAAATTCACTAATTTGACCTAAGCGGAAGCCCACTTCCCAAGCCATATCATTAGGCTCTTTATTCATTCTTAGTAGGGCTCTAAAGATAACTGGCTTAAAGGCAATCATACAAGTTGCAAGTAGTGCAGCAGGTAATATTACCTGAGACAATAAGCCAAGATTAAATGACGCGCCAAGACTAAAGAAGAATAATATTAGAAAGAAATCTCTTAAAGGTTTTAGCTGAATCGCTATGTATTGGGAAATAGGACTCGTTGCAATACTGATTCCCGCAACAAAAGCGCCAATTTCTTCAGATAAGCCAATAGCATGAGCTAACTCGGAAATGCCTAGGCACCATCCAATTGTTAGCAGAAAGATGTACTCGCTAAACTTATCAAATTTTTGAATTAGTTTAAAAATAATGTGTTTTACGAAAAAGAACACAGCAAATACAAACAGGGGAAGAGTAACTAAGGTCTTAATGAATGCCAAAATACTATTATGATCTTCAGTATTACTTGGGTCATGGCCGCCTAGAACTAATAAAACAATAATGGCAATTAAATCTTGTAATAATAGTAGGCCTACAACGAGTTCGCCTGTATGTCTATGATGCAGCACTGTTGTTGGCAGTAACTTAATGCCAATAATGGTACTTGAAAACATCATGGCACAGCCAATAATGAGCGATTCGATAAAGGTATAACCAAACGTTTGAGCAATTATAAAACCGATTATGGCAAAAAGGATGGAGCTAATAATTGCTACGAAAGTCGCTTTTTTGAGCATGTGCATCAAACTGCTTGGCTGCATATCTAGCCCAAGTAAAAAAAGCAGAAAGATAATGCCTATTTCAGCTATTTCAGACAGGAGCTTTGCATCTGATACGTAATTCAAGCCAAATGGCCCAATTAAGGCACCAAGTGCGATGTAAGCAATAATGATAGGTTGGCGGGTAAATAAAACAATAGATGCAAGAACTGCAGCACCAGAGAAGATCAAAAAAAACGAATTAACAATAGATGCGCTATCCATAATCGACTATTTTAATTAATTAAATGAATTGGGCTAAAGTTTATCAAAATTTTGATGTCTATTCTCAAGCTGTTATTATGCCGCCCACTTTATCACTGATCTTACTAAGCTGACTAATGAAAGCTTATTATTTACTTGACCCATTTTTATACTAAAATTATCTAAGCCCTTTTTACTAACCTTTCTTTTAATGCGAGAGCAGCATGAAAAAACGCGCGTTATATATTGTTTTTTTGCTAAGCAGTTTATTGCTCTCTAATCAAATTGTTTATGCTGACTCAATAGAAGATGTTTTGCCCAAACAGCTAGACAATGAGGTACTCGTTGATAGTCAAGTCGTGCAAAATGTGGGTGACAAACTATATTATTTTGAAGATATAGAAGACATATATTCCCTAACGACTGTACAACGTTTAGCTCATTCAGCCTGGCATAAGAGTGAGGCTTCCACACCAAATTTTGGCTATACGGACTCATCGTACTGGTTTCGAGTTTCACTTAAATCTTCAGATAAAAGCCTTGATAAGCTATTGGCAATCCAATATTCCCTTCTAGATCATATCGAAGTTTATTTTTTGGAAAATGGAAAGATAAAACAAGCTTATCTAACCGGAGATGTTTTCCCGTTTTCGCAGCGACCAATTAAGCATCGTGATTTTTTATTTCCTATTACCTTTCAAGCAAACCAAACTATCGATTTGTATATAAAGGTTAAAACCGAAGGTTCACTTCAAGTACCTATCGAAATTTGGGAAAGTGAACTGTTTACATGGAAGGATCAGGATGAACAGTTTATTAAAGCTATATATTATGGCATGTTGCTGGTTTTAATCGTTTATAACTTATTCCTGTTTCTGTCGATACGAGAACGGTCATATTTGTATTATGGCGGTTTAGTTGTTTCGGTATTGATGTTGATGGCGGGGGCGCACGGCTTTACATACCAGTATCTTTATCCTTCTTATCCATTAATTCATAAGCAAGTCATGCTGTTGGCAGTGCCAAGTGTGATGCTCTTTGCTGGCTTGTTTGCTGGCTGCTTTTTAAGTCTTTCAAGAGTTGCACCGCGCTTAAGTAAAGTTGTCTACTTTTTTAATATTGTGTTTTCACTTTCAATCATAGCTTCGTTCTTTCTGCCGTATGATATTTCTACACGAATATCTGTTTTTTTAGCGATTCCGAGTAGTTTACTTATTATGTTTGCAGGGCCCTATGCGTGGTCAAAAGGGCAAAATTCAGCACGCTATTTTACGTATGCTTGGGCATTCTTAATTACTGGGATCGTTGTTTCAGCTTCGAATAAGTTCGGCTTTCTACCTAGAAATAACTTTACTGAACACGCATTAAGTTGGGGTTCGGCGATAGAGGCACTTTTGCTTAGTTTTGCGCTAGCAGATCGTTTTAATAGAGAGCGACAAGATAAAATTAAAGCACAACAAGCTAGATTAGAAGAAGAAATACAGCGGAAAACGGCAGAAGAAAAGTTATATAATCAGGCGACTCATCAAGATTTGGATGGTTTTCCAAATACAGTTTTATTTCAACAAGTTATCTATCGATTTCTTTATGTTGATCTTGAAAAGAAAACCGATTTTTCGCTATTTTATCTGCATTTAAATGGTATTCAGGATATTAGTAAAACCTTAGGTCATACAAATGCTGATATCGTATTAGGCTTATTTTCCAAACGCTTGCTTCGATTGAATAATTGCAATGATAAGGCTGTATTAATAGAGGAAACAGAAAAGAATAAATTTTATTTCGCGCATATTGAAAAAGGCTTATTTGCACATGCTGTGACCAATATAGAGCTCAATCGTGCGGCTGAATATGCGCATGAACTTATGATGTTTGTTGCAGAACCCATTGAGTATGAGGGCATGAAGCTAGATTTAGGCGTTTCGATTGGCATAGCTTGTTTCCCTATTCATGGAAAAGATATTAATACACTTACTCGCCATGCTCGAGTTGCTATAGATGCCGCCGATAACTCTAATGGACAGGTAGGTGTCTATTCAGCGGATATAAACCCTTATAGTGAACGGCGTTTAATCTTGATGGGTGAGCTTAAAAAGGCGATATATAATGATACATTAGCCTTACATTATCAGCCTATTATTTCATGTAAAACTTCTAAAGTAGCGAGTGTTGAAGCCTTGCTTAGGTGGAATGATGAGGTCTTAGGTTATATTCCACCTGATGAGTTTATTCCAATAGCTGAACAAACCGGTGTGATGCGTTACTTGACTCGATGGGTATTTAAACGGGCCTTGAGAGATCATGCCAGTAGAAGACGTCATTTTGAAGTATCTACCATATCGTTAAATATATCAGCTGTTAATCTTCATGAACCAGATTTTGAAGAATTTATTATTGAACTTCTAAATACCTACGACATACCACCTGAAGAGTTGGTTCTTGAGATTACAGAAACCTCTGTGATGAAAGACCCTGAATATGCCATTGCTGCATTGAATCGTTTGGCTAAGTGCGATATCAAGCTTGCGATTGATGATTTTGGCACGGGCTATTCATCTTTAACCTATATTCAGAAACTCCCTATTTATGAGATAAAAATAGACCGCTCTTTTCTTCAAAATATGGATAAAAATGCCGGTGATAAGGCTATAGTCAACACGACGATCAACTTATCAAAAGATTTAGGCTACATGGTGGTTGCAGAAGGTATTGAAAATCAAACTATTTTGAATAGCCTTAGGCAGATGAATTGTGATTACGCTCAGGGCTTCCACATTGCTAGGCCCATGCCTATTAATGATCTTATTATTTGGCAAAGTAACTTGAAGAGTGATGAGTTCTTCACAGAACTTAAAAGCTCGTAGCAAAACCATTACATTTCTGTAAAAACATTACTGGCCTAAATGCATTTGTGTTAACCTCAAGAATTCCTCAAAAGCGTTGTTTGTCTTAATTTCATGTCCAAAGAAAAGAAACCTCTAGTCGATATAAAGTCGATCAAAAAAAATACCTTATCTGTATTTAAAGGTGCGGGTGAGTTTGCCTACAGTAGTGTGGCTCTTCCTAAAGCTTTCATGCCGATTGTGCGTATATTGATGACTGAAAGGCTGATCGAGCAAGAAGAGTTATCTAATGAGCTCGACAGTTTATTTGAACAGCTATATTTACATCCTCTGTCATCTCACTCTAAGGCTTTAACCGATTACTTAAGAAAGTCCCGATTTATTCCAAATGAAGAATCAACCGAAAACTTAATTGGTTATTTAGTCAAACAAGCTGTTCTACGAAGTCCTGTTGACATACCTGAAGTGGTGGTGGACGAATTTTGGGGTTTCTTTCAAGAGCTTATTGAGTCACCCGAACTAAAAGGTGTGGTTGAGCTTAATTTAGATATTGTTCGTTCGATTTTGAGAACATATGAGCCACTTCTTGTTGAAATTATTAACAGCGTTAAGCATATACGTAAAATAAACCAGAAAACGCTTGCCGATATCATGATAAAGCTTCAAGTCTTACGTGGTGATATTTTAATTCTGAAGCGGCAAATTAAAGCAATTCGATATATCAAGCCTTTCCTGCAGACAGACCCAAAAGACTTTAAGCAACAAGCAGAAATTGTTGCCAAAATGGTCAGAGAATTTGGCCCACTATTTATTAAAATGGCTCAGGTCGCAGCGGCTAACTCTGACTTCCTTCCCGAAGAGATCTCTAAAGAATTGAAAGTCTTCCAAGAAGATGTTGATCCGATGTCTGCTAGTGAAGTGTACCAAGCCTTTGTTGAAGATTACGGGCAAAGACCAGAGAGTCGATATTTTGGTTTTGATGTCAATAACCCGATTAAGTCTGGCTCTATTGGTTCTGTATTTGTAGCTAAAAAACCGATTAAGCAAGGTAATGAAGAAGTATTAGTTCCTATTGTCGTTAAGGTTGCCAGACATAACCTTGAAAGAGAGTTTGCTATGGGCTCGCTGGC
>CAXBKC010000272.1:0-5930 GCA_963975615.1 uncultured Oleiphilus sp. | reverse complement strand
GCACAATATTGAGAAGTTAGCGAATTATGGTCATTTGGCCGCGTCATGAAGGGCTTGGAGCAGGGTATGTCGCTTCATAAGTGAAAAATAGCTCTCTTAACTGGCATTAGGCGCGCACCTTAGCGGCTGAATGGCGATATTAGGATGACTCAGCCATATGACTGACTGAGCCAAAAGATTAAGACGACAGGCGATAGAAGTGCTCGAAATCGGGTTTTTCTACAGCCTCGTTGGACGATTTTATGTCTTCGGCACTACTAGTCATGGTGAAAAGATAACGATACATGAGCTAAATTCATGATAGCTACAGATACCGTGAAAATGGTGAGTTACCGCTGCGTTTGTTTTTGAGACTGCCTACTATACGGATGCTTAAACCACACATGCGCATCATGAATTGCGATCTTTATACCTAGCCCACCAGATTAGTAGGACTGATATTATAAAAGCAGCAATAATAATACCTAGAACCCCATAAACTTCACTTGTCATCATCAGCTTTCTCGCTTAAGGCTGGTTATATAAATATACCGACATTAGCTTGTGACTGGCAATTATTCATTTTCTGCAAAAAAACAATCTTTCAATAAGAGTAAATAACATACAGAGTCAGATAAGTGAAAAATCCATTAAGACCTGTGACGTATCATATATAACCCCTCTCTTATATATTTACAACTCTAGAATTAAAAATAGCAATATGTATTACATAATTTACGCTTTTAACCGTCTGGCTTTGACAATTATCTGTAAACTGGTAAAAATCATAAGATTGATAAAACGTAGGCTGCCAAATTTCACATAGGCTTGCGATCATTATTAAGACAAAATACTGTGAGTATTTCCCTGCAACTAGGCTGATCTACCGCTGTGCTGTACAAATGTCAGTATGTTCATTCATACTTAATATGCCATGAGCGAATCTCGACCTTAGCCTCAACCTTTCCACATAGCTCGTATTAATCAAAAACTATCAACAATTCACCTATTGCACTCTTTCCTAGAACTATTTTGAGCCGATTTAGCTGCTTCTAAGCGATTCTTAAAGCATATAACCTGCCAACGATTTGAATCATAACTTAAACTATTTTTTCACAAAATATCCCTGTCTCCTTTAACACATTTATAAAGCTAGCTTTTACCATATTGCCTGCCTTAACTTAAGTCAACAAATAGCTAAAAACCACGACTTCAGCAAACAACCAGTATTATTATAAATAATTTTATATAAGTCTCAAACATTAAAATATATGCAGCCAAGTTCCAGCTACGATACTACGATACTATCGTAATATGATAGCGACATAGCATTTTAGGCATCCCAGCCGAGCCTCCAGGCTCACTTAACCGCGAACTTAAATCGCCTAAAATTATTTGAAAAATACACTTGCACATCTATAAAAAACTAATTAACTTATCAGCATCAAAAGTAATTTACGAAACTAGGCGCCTCAGTTAATGATCAACGTTATCGGCTCTCGAGTGGTTCTCACTTCTCAAATAAAGATCTCAGAACAGATAGCGAGCACTGTTAGAAAAACATTATTTGGGCGCCCTCCCTTATTGCAAGATGCACGCGACTTAACTGACGAAGCCATCATTATGGCAATTCTTCTATCACCGCCAATTGTTTATGAGAAAAAGAGCCTAGTCGGCAAAAGGCTCTATATATGTATTGCCAACTTCCGATCTCTTCAGCTTGCTGGACTACTACCTGGCTCTTCAAAAATCAGAGTCAATCTTATTGAGCCACCCTCTCATTTTAATATTGACTCGGTGTCACTCATGTTAAATATGATCAGTGATCTGGCTTTATCTTTAGATCCCGATAAAGCAGGACCATATTTTTTAGAGCTTCGAAACCATGCTATCGACTACTCGCCGGACGTACTAAGTTCCATCTCGACTAAATGTCGATTTAAAAAATCGTTTCTAGAAGCTATTGGCATAAACCGAAAAAAATACTGATAACGATAAGGGCTTCAAAATGATATTTAAAATAAAAATGAAATCGCTCCTTGAGGATGCGATACAGCCACGCTCCGACTATTTTTATTTTATACAGCTCCAATCAGCATTGATTTACACGCTTCAGCATCTTATGCTTATAGGTGATGACTGCTGGAATGAAGCAGCGATCAAAGATTTGATCACAGGCATTGAGAATAAAGACATTGAGTTTCAAGTTGAGTCAGGTAAAGGCGAGAAGGGCATTTACGGCACTAACCCAATTCACGGTGCACTGTATAAAACATCTCAAAATATCGATACGGAAAATAGGTTCAAGCTTATCGCCCACATTATCAATGCGGCTTTTCAATGGCGAAAAGAGATTGAAGCATTACCCGTTAATCAAACTCTAACAGACCATAATAACAAACGTCTCAATATAGCTACTTATCAAAAAAACCTCGAAGCAGCTTGCAAAGTTGCCCGGCGCATGAAGGCTGATGAGCTAGCCCAGCTTGCACCATGGAATCAATCCACCCATGCATTATTAAAATCCTGTCAAAGACTTATCGAAAAAAAGGTAGCAGGTAGTGAAGCCTATATACAAGAACTAGAGCGCTTTTTTGCGTACGCTCTCAATGCTCGGCAGCCGCGAAAAAATTATCGCACTGAGCAAGAGAGTACCGATAATTATTTACTGCCTCAACGCACTCGGCCGATCGATATTGATCCTGAAGAGCCATGGCAAGAACTATCAAGTTCAGTTATAACGTTTCCATCTCAAGCAGTAGATTACAGCGCGTTACGCCAAGCTGGCCTCTCTGCTAATGAAGAAAGCTCGTCAATTGAATTAATACAGAGCGAAAAGCCATTAGCGTTAGCGAGAGGCGACTCGTCGCTTCAATCTGTTTTTCGCGCGCGTTCTCAACAGCTGCATTTAGCTAAAGCAGCACAGTTATTGCCTGGGCGATGGGAACACCTCGCTGCATATGATTTATTTCATTTACAGATACAGCTTAATCACACAAAGCAAAACCAACCCTTCCTGAGCTGTATTATTGGGCTATTGCTATTAACGGGCCGTAGTTTGAGTAGCATACTTGAGGCTCATGTCGTTAAGCGCATTGAACAAATTCCCAAAAATAGCCTTCAAGATCAATCGCTGTATCTATTATCTGACGCGACAGGCTGGATAACAGGCGTTATTAGACCGCCCGATAGTCGCCAATCGAGCAGCCAATGGCGTTCGAACATGCGTAAAACACAAACACATCTCATATTCCCGCTTCCCAGTTTTTTACAACCGATCGTCGCTTTACTTACTAAGTATAAAGGACACAGGATACGAAAGAGGTCAGTCGCCTTATTTTCCGACCAATTTAAACATCAATTTACGGCTGAGCTTAAACAATTGCTAGCGGATACTAATCGTAAAGAGGGTACGCGACTGACAATACATCGATTAGGGATGCATTTGTTCAATACGCTCAATACGGGTGATGCTGATCTAACTGCTGCCTGCCTGATTACAGCGCGCGTACCCTCTTTTGGCCAACAGGCATCACTCTACTACTTTGCGCCCAGTCTTGATTACTTAACACAACGTTACCTGGAAGCAATGCGCATCATTGAGCAACAGTGGCAAGGCTCACTAGCTGAAAAGAACCAACAAACTACCAAAAAAACTCACTCAGGTTTGCTCCCCTATTCGCAACGAGAAACAGCTCACTACGTAGGTTCTCAGCTTGTACCCACTAGAGCTTATGTTGAGAAGCTAGTATCTCATATGCAGCAACAATTAACGGAAGCCGATCAGAGCGGTTCGCTGTTTGAGAAAATTGTGAGTGTACATAACTGCTACACGTCTTACACCATTGCGATGCTGATGTTTTGTACTGGGTATCGCAGCATTCGCGACCCATTACCCCGATGGAACCAGCTTTCGTTATCACGCAGCTTAATCGTCATCGCTGATAAAACTGATGATACACAAAGCCACGCTCGCTTTTTGCCGCTGCCCACGCTAATGGTGACACAGCTCAACCATTATTTACGTCATCGCGAGGCCGTGGTGGGCCGTCTACAACTATATCTTGAACAAAAATGGGACACCCCTTTTCTTTTTCTTGATACACACGGCCATCCTAAACAAGTCTCTCCCAAACGTCTTCAAAAGCAATTAAATTGGCCTGGCTCTCCGCCACTGAATATCAACCGTCACTTTCTTCATACACAGCTTAAAGAAAGCGGCAGCTCCTCTGAACTAGTGGATGCATTCATGGGCCACTGGGATGCTGGCCAAGAACCTTGGTCGAAACATTCTACATTTTGCCCACGGAAATATCGTGAGCACATTAGCTCAGCCATGGAGTCGTTGATGCAAAAACAAGGGTGGAAAGCAATTGAAGGGTCAGTGTTATGAGTGAACACATAATTTGGAAAGGCTGGAAATTAACGCCTCCGATACAAGCAAGTACTGACGGCGAAGCGTCTCGTAGCTATCAACGCGCACGCGAAAAATACAAAGAGCTGTCCTCAGCACTTGAACAGATAGAGGCACTTGTGCCAGGTGCCGCTGAAGGGTGCCATGGATTAGTCTTTTCAGAACGAGCTATCAGCGATGCGTTTGAGTCGATTCATTCGATCACAAGTCCACAAAAACTACGCCAGCAACATAATTTTCTAGTGAGCGGTTTGGAGCGCGGCGCGCGCGAGCTAAATTGGCAAGTCAGCATCCCGAGCCCGATGGTCACTCTGCCACGCAAATCGCCGCAAGTAACGACTGGCACTTTTAGTCAGCTACATGGCTGGGATACCGCTGTAAACATCCACGATCAATTATTGCCCCCAACCAAGCTTCATCAGAATAAATTAAAAGAATGGTTGGCGGGACGCTTTTTATTTCAGCTAGTTCGGGAAGGCGCCCTGCTAAATAAAGAGTGGCTAAGGCAGGTTCCCTTAGCAGTTAGCGACGGTATTACGTTTGTAGGTGATATTGGTTATCTAACGCTAAAAAAAGAGCTGAATTCTGAACAACCTAGCAGCAAAAATAAACCTATTTTCAAAAATTTCAATGTAAATGAGTCACCTGAACACCTTTTTGAGTATGAGCGTCAATATCAATATAGACGGCTCTTTCTAAGTCCTATGAGCCACCTATTGCTACTGAGTTACTATCAACAATACAGCCTAAGTTGGCCACAGAATGCAGGTGCCGAAAAAGCGCTACTGCACTATGCCAACAGTATCTCTAAAGAATTTTCTAATGCAAATTTGGCCTCCATTTTATCTGTGGCAAAAACGTCATCTTCACTGGAAATGATGCCCTTACTGACACATTATGCTAGCCAGTTTGACGTCTCATTATCGCTTCGCCCCACCACATGGCAACGACTTGTACATCGGCAAGTGTTGGTTAAACAACCCGAAGATGCCTCACTCGAACCAGCTTATATTCCCATCCAACCTTTGCCGAAGCGGAAGGGAAAGTATCCAGATCAATTAGTGCAGCTCATTAAATTACAGCGCTGTATCCCAGCCTCCCTCATTGGCCAAGCGGGTAGAAATAAGGCCATCGCGAATATCGATAACTTTTTGTCGTCAGAGGAAGGAAATGGAGTACTCGTTACACTATTAGCGGCCTGGGCTAAAAGACTCATGCAAAAAGGGGGACGGGTTAAATCAAAGCTTACTCCGAGCACGGTCAGAACCTATCGTTCCCATATAGCCCGCCCGCTGGTGATACACGGCTATGATATACACGATATTCAAGCGCTGGATGCGAGTGAATGGCAGAAGCTTTACGAAAATGTACTGAATGATGCTAAGACCACGGGAAGCCGTTCAAGGGCACAAAACCGTTTACGAGATTTCCACGATTTTGTTATGGATACTTACTCGGTTCCAGACGTAGAACTCGGTGGAAACGATGGGATAGCAGGACGTGTTGATGTAAACATCATCACACCAGCAGAATACGG